>JAUVMT010000151.1 GCA_030600085.1 Gemmatimonadales bacterium
GATGGTGGGGTCGAGCCAGGCGAACCTGTTCTCGGCGATCTCGGCGGGCGTCTCGGCGCTCTGGGGGCCGCTGCACGGCGGGGCGAACCAGAAGGTCATCGAGATGTTGCGGATGATCCGGGACGACGGCGGCGACTACGAAAAGTACGTGGACATGGCGAAGGACAAGAGTTCCGATTACCGGCTGATGGGCTTCGGGCACCGGGTGTACAAGAACTTCGACCCGCGGGCAACGATCCTGAAGGAGGCGGCGGACGCCGTGCTGGCCGAGCTGGGCATCGAAGATCCGCTCCTGGACATCGCCAAGCAGCTAGAGCAGGTGGCACTGGAGGATCCCTTCTTCGTCGAGCGCAAGCTGTATCCGAACGTCGACTTCTACAGCGGGATCATCTATCGGGCGATGGGCATTCCCGTCGACATGTTCACGGTGATGTTCGCGCTCGGCCGGCTGCCGGGCTGGATATCCCAGTGGTTGGAGATGAAACAGGATCCGCACATGCGCATCAGCCGCCCGAGGCAGATCTACACGGGCGTCGAGGAGCGACCGTTCATGCCGATCGAGCAGCGATAGGCCGCGGGCGCAGCGACAGGCCCAGCGTTCCAAGCCTCAGGAGCAGGCGTGCGTCGGCTGCTCGACCATTTCGGATGGGCGCAGTCCGATCTGAGAGCCCTGGCCACAGCCGGAGCTGTCCGCATACGGGCCGGCGGGCTCCGTCGGAGATAGACACCCGCCCGCCGTGAGCGGGACGAAGATCAAGGCTGTAAAGGTCAAAAGGAGTCGGGCTGACTGGCAATGAGCCGGCACAGCCACCTCCGGCCAGAGTGAACGCTTCCCCCGCGTCCTCCGCCCGTGAAGCGGGACAGTCCATCCCCGCCTCGTCTCTCTATCTAACGAACCTCGCGGCCGAAGTGAAGGTCAATGACCTCCCGCCTAGGCTCGACCCTGGCCGGGGATCTTCCTCTTCTCGCCGTTCTGGTCCACGGCGACGTAGGTGATGAGCGCCTCCGTCACCTTGTAGACCTCTACATCCTCGGGCCGCCGCTGCGCGTAGACCTCCACCTCCACGGTGATGGACGTTGTCCCGACGCGGACGACGTCGCCGTAGAAGGAGACAAGGTCACCTATGGCCACGGGATGCTTGAACACGAACTCGTTGACCGCGACCGTCACCACTCGTCCTCCGGCGCGACGCTCGGCGACGATCGCGCCCGCGATGTCCGCCTGAGACATGATCCAGCCGCCGAAGACGTCGCCATGGATGTTCACATCCGCGGGCAGGGGGGTCACCCGGATCGCCGGGTCCCTGTCGGGCAGGTGGTTCGATTCGGTCATCGGTCACCGTCTTCTTTGGCGTAGTGCAGGGGGCCGTTACGAGCGGCCGGTCAGACAGGATGAAGACGCGCGCTGCGCAGCGCGACAGGTCCGGGCGGAATCGGAAGGAAATCCCCCACAAGATATCACGAGTAATTCCCGATTCCGCCGCTCCTTAGGCCACTGTAGCGTTTTACTTATGAGTACCACGGCGGTCTCGACCAATCTCCGGGAGAAACTGATCCGCATCCGGCGGGAGCTCCACCGCAGGCCAGAGCTCGGGAACGAGGAGTCGGGGACGGCCCGGTTGATCTGCCGCCACCTCGACGAGCTGGGCCTCCCGCATCGAAGCGAGGTCGCAGGCCACGGCGTCGTCGCCGAGATCCCGGGGCGCGTCGACGGCCCGATGGTCGCTCTCCGCGCCGAGCTGGATGCGCTTCCGATCCACGAGGAGACCGGTCTGGACTTCTCCTCCGAGGTGGCCGGCGTGATGCACGCCTGCGGCCACGATGGGCACATGACGATGCTGCTCGGAGCGGCCGAGCTACTGCGCAGCGGCGACCCTCCGCCGCTCGCCGTGCGGCTCGTCTTTCAGCCCGCCGAAGAGCTCGGGACCGGGGCCCGAGAGATGATGGAGGCCGGTGTGCTCGAAAACGTGGCGATGATCTTCGCCGGCCACCTGGACCGGCACTACAAGACCGGTACCATCGTCGTGAGCCCCGGTACCGTGAACGCCGCCACGGACGCCTTCTACATCGAGATTCGCGGGCAGGGCGGCCATGCGGCGCGCCCCCACGAGAGCACGGATCCCGTCGTAGTTGGGAGCCTCATGGTGATGGCCATCCAGACGCTCGTCTCGCGTGAGGTGGACCCTGCCTTCCCTTCGGTTGTCTCGGTGGGTCAGTTCACCGCCGGCACGGCGCCGAACGCGATCGCGGGCGAGGCCCTTCTCACCGGTACGATCCGGGCCCAGCATCCGGAGGTTAGGGAGCAGCTCAATGAGGGTGTCGCTCGCATCGCGACCTCGATGGCGGAGCTCCACGGGGCGGAGGTCTCGATCGAGCTGAGGTCGGGCACGCCGCCGCTCACGAACACCCCCGAGATGACCAGGCTGGCGCGGCAGGCCGCGGCCGAAGTCGTCGGCCGGGACAACGTCAGCCGACTCAGGGTCGCCAACATGGGTGGCGAGGACTTCGCCTACTTCCTCGAGCAGATACCGGGCTGCTACGTGCGCTTCGGCTCCCAGGTGCCGGGCCGACAGGGCTTTCCGGCGCACAGCAGTCGTTTCGACTTCGACGAGGAAGCTCTGCCGACCGGTGCGGCGTTCCTGGCGACGGTGGCGCGGAGAGCGGGCCGCGCGGTCTTGGCGCAGGGGAAGGCGTGATCAAGGTCCGGCTCGCCCGGGACACCGACGCGCCGGCGATCGCAGAGATCTTCCGGGCGACCTACGGCGCGGCGTACGCCTACCCGGAGTTCTACGATCCCTATGAGCTGAAGCGGCTCATCTTTGCTGACGACGCGGTGGTCGTCGTGGCGGAGGATGTGGAGGACAGCAGGGTCGTCGGCACGGCGTCCGTCCTGGAGGAGAAGGGAGCTTATACGGACCTGGGCGGCGAGTTCGGGCGGCTGGCCGTGCATCCCGATTTCCAACATCGGGGCGTCGGGCAGCTGCTGATGGACAAACGCCTCGAGCTGGTGAGAAACCGCCTGCACGTGGGAATCCTGGAGGCTCGGATCGTCAGTCCGTACTCCACCAAGATCGCGGCTTCGCACGGCTTCACGACCGTCGGCTATCTGCCGGGCAAGCTGATGATAGAGTGGCGAGAGAACGTGGCCCTGCTCGTTCGCCACTTCGGAGATGCGCTTCAACTCCGGCGCAACCACCCACGAGTCATCCCGGAAGCCTACCGCGTCACCAGTGCAGCCCTGAGAGGCTGCTCCCTCGAATGCGACGCGATCGTGGATGAGGAGTCCGCGTCCTATCCGCACCGCGACGATTTCGTCCTGGAGGAGCTGACGACGGAGGGATACGCCGCGCTCCTCCGGATCCAGCGCGGTCGGGTGAAGGGTCGGGAAGTCTACGGCCCGATGCGGCTCCACTACGGCTACTTCAAGCTGAAGGCGAAGGACTCCCACTACCTCCTGGCGAAGGACAGGGGCGACATCGTGGGTGCCATCGGCTATACGCACGACGAGCGTGAGGGGATCGTCATCGTCTTCGAGATGATCTCACTCCAGGACGATGTCAACCGCTTCCTGATCACGGAGCTCCTGAGGCGATGCGAGACCGAGCTGGGCGCCCAGTACGTGGAGGTGGATGTGAGCGCGTACGCTCCTCGCATGCAGCGTACGTTTCTGGAGTTCGGGTTCCTACCCGTCGCCTACGTACCAGCGCTCGTGTTCCACAAAGTGGAGCGGCTGGACGTCGTGAAGATGGGACGGTTGTACGCGACGCTGGATACAAGCCGTGAGGTGTTGATCCCCGACGTGCTGCCGGTTGCGGATCTGGTGATAAGGAGCTTTCAGCGAAGGCAGGTCGAGCCTCGAATTCGCGAGGCGATCGATAGCATCGCCCTTTTCAAGGGTCTGAACGAAGAGCAGCAGCAGCGGGTGGCCCGCTTCTGCGAGCCACGGCGTTACGCGCCGGGAGAGACGATCTTCGAGGCGGATACATCGGCGGGTGAGATCCACCTGGTGCTCTCCGGAGAAGTGGACGTGTACCTGGGGGTCCCTCCCGCACGGGTCGGGAGCGTGGGGGAGGGCGAGTGCCTCGGCGAGGCCTCAGCGCTCTCGGGATTGGCTCATTCAGCCGCCGCCGTGGCCAGGGACCACGTCGAGACGGCGGTTCTGTCCCACGAGTTTCTGGAGAGCCTCATCCGCAGACGCCCGGACGTCGGCGTCGTGCTCTTCCGGAACCTGGCAACCGGCCTTGGGGAGAAGCTCCAACGCTCCGACCTGGCGCTGCTGCAGAAATAAGGGGTCTCGAGGGATCCGGCCGATCTACGTCTTCCAGGACCCCGACGTTTCGAGGCCCCGAACCTCGTCGACCGCGATGCGCGTGTGTCCCGCGCGGATCGCGAGCGTGATCGCGCCCGCGTAGAGGATGAGCACGCCGGCCAGGACGACCGGTCCCGGGATCGGGCCGATCTCCATCCGGTCGACCACCTCGGCGAAGCTGTCCGCCTGGGTCGGATGGATGTGCAGTTTCGCGACCCAGGCGGCCAGAATCGCGAAGTAGATCCACACATAGTTGTATCTCAGGCGGATGCCGATCGCCTCCACCGAGCTGATCTTGAACGTTGGCCGGTCCAGGTCCTCGGCCACGAACTCCCGCCAGTCCGCGCGGGGGCTCACCAGGCTCCTCCGGATCATCGGAATCCAGAAGTTCTCCTCGATCATCCTGACCCGAGACCGCCACACGTCGAAGTAGCGGAACCGACGCGACTCGAACCCGAGGAAGATCGTGACCAGGATCAGCGCCAGCAGCAGCGTCACGTGCGAATGTTCCTGGCTGCTGAACGCAATGGAGAGCATGGCGCCGGTGGTGACGATCGCCCAGTTGGTGGTGGGGTCCAGCCGGGCTCTCCAGTGATCGGCCCGGCTCAGCTCGCCTCGGTAAAAGTGGACCAGCGCGGCGATGTACTCGCTGCGTGTGAGAGGATAGTCCTCGAACGCGGTCGTGGATCCCGCGTCCGTCGGATCGCGTTGAGAGGTGGGCTGCGGCTCTTCCAAGGGCTCCTCTCGGGTGACGCGCGGCACACGCCGAGCGTCTCCTAGTATGGCGATCCGGTCGTGGCCGTGACCAGACTCTGCCCGTGATCCGGGAAGCGGAGAAGATCCGACCCGTGCTCGAAAGCTGGGAGAAATGCTCACGAATCGCTCGTTCGCAAAGCATCTCGCGATCCCACTGGTAGCGGCGGCTCTCGCCGGCTGCGGCGACTCGACGGGGCCGATCGCATGCACCGAGGAGTTTCGTTACGGGATCACGATCGAGGTCAGAGATGGCGCGACCGGGGCGGGGGCGGCGGTCGGCGCGCAGGGCACGCTCACCGAGGGCGCCTACGTTGAAGAGCTAATGGTATTCGGTGACGACGCGATGCTGGGGGCCGGCGAGCGCGCAGGCACATACGATGTCCTCATCACGAAGCCCGGCTTCGAGGACTGGACCGCGTCCCGGGTGACGGTGACCGCCGACGAATGCCACGTGCGCACTGTCGCCCTGCAGGCGAACCTGGTGCGCGCGCCGAACTAGGCCTAAGGCTGGAGCGTGTCTCCCGCCGCTTCCTCCTGATCCCCAGAGCCCTCGACGGCCGCCGCGCTGTCCGCAGTCGCGGGAACTCCCTCGGCTGCTCCCTCGATCATCGCGCCGGGCTCCGTCGCCCGAGGCTGTGCTGGGGCCGGAGTCTGCGTGGCTTTCCGGACGCCGCGGAAGAGCGGGTCGTCGATGAACGGTTCGTAGCCGGTGACGCCGAGGGTGATCGTGTCGCCGACATCCACCAGCAGGTCGATCTCCGCGACACGCTCGCTGAAGGTGGCCAGGACGGCTCCCTGTAGGGCATCCACGGTCAGCAAGAGCCGCCCTTCCTCCTCCCGCTTACCCAGCACCGGTCCCTCCAGGTTCTCTCCGCCTCCACCCAATCCGGCCGGTAGGTAGGGGCTCAGGTAGCGCGGCGCGAGGAGCGTGCCGGTCACGCCGATGGCGATGCCGATGAGGAAGACGATGAAAGCGAGGCCGCCCTTTACCTTCTTGGGGCGCTCTTCGAGACCAAGTTCGAGATCTTCCATGGTTTAGCCTTCGGCAGCTTCCTGACTGGTGCCC
>JAUVMT010000030.1 GCA_030600085.1 Gemmatimonadales bacterium
GCTTCGGCGGTCCGGCCGAGGCCGCGCAGCGCATCCGCCAGGTCTTCCAAGCTCGGTGGGATCGAAGGGTGATCCGGGCCGAACGCGGCCTCTCGGATCTCCAGGGTGCGGCGGAGAAGCGGCTCCGCTCGCTCGTACCGTTCAAGCTGCAGATATACCTCTCCCAGGCTTCCCAGGCTAGCGGCCAGCCGGGGATGCTCAGCCGGGAGGGTTCCTTCCTTGATTGCGACCGCACGTATGAGCAGGGCCTCCGCCTCCTCCCACTCTCCCAGGTCCTTGTTCACGCCCGCGAGGTTGTGGAGGGCGTCGCCCACTCGCGAATGTTCGGGACCGAACGACGCCTGGTAGATCTCGAGGGCGCGCCCGAACAGGACTCTCGCCTCATCAAACTCCCCGCGCCGCGCGTGGATGACCGCCAGGTTGCCCGACGTGTTGCCGACGTCGACGTGGTCAGGGCCGAGCGTCTTCTCCTTGATCGCCAGAGAGCGCGTCAACAGCCCTTCCGCCTCGTCGAGGCGTCCCTGGGTGCTGTAGACCATGGCCAGGCTGTTGAGGCTGCGCGCGACGTCGGGATGGTCCTCGGGGAGACCCGCCTCCCGAATCTCGAGTGCGCGGGCGTAGAGCCGCTCCGCGTCGTCCAGCTCCCTTCTCCGGCGATGCACGCTGGCCAGGTTGACGAGGGTCGCCGCCAACTCGGTGTCGTCGGATCCGAGCGCCGCCTCCTTGATGGCGAGCGATCGCTCGAGCACCTCCTGCGCCTCGTCCAGCTCGCCGCCTCGGAGGAGAATCACGCCCAGATCCGTCAGGCCGCCGCCGACACGCAGATCCTCCGGTCCGTGAAGCCGCTCCTCGATCTCTATGGCGGCTCGCTGGTGATCGGCGGCTTCCTCGTACCGGTCCTGGTTGCCGTACACCGTGGCCAGCGCCTGCAGGCTCGCCGCGACATCGGGATGGACCTCTCCCAGCTCGGCTCGACGGATCTCCAGCGAGCGTTCGAGCAGCCCCTCCGCGTCCGCAAACAGCCCGAGCTTCCGGTAGACATCGCCGATGGTGAGGAGGAGCCGCGCCTGGATGAGCGGTTGATCCTTCAGATCCGTGGTGACGCGATCGGCTCCCTGGTCCAGGATCTCGCGCGCCGTGATCGAGTTCCCGCGCGCTTGGTCCGGATCGGAGACCTCGAAGAGCTCCACGAGGAAGTCCGAGACCTGCCGCGACGTCGCGGCTTCGGTCCTGGCGACGGCCTCGGCGCGCGTGGCTCGCACCATCCCGATCGTGGCCGAGACCGCACCCGCGGCCAGGGCGACCGCTACCATCGCCGCGGCGGCCACGCCGGCCTTGTGGCGGCCGACGAACTTGGCCGTGCGGTAGAAGGTCGAGTCGTCCTGTGCGATGACCGGCTGGCCATCCAGATAGCGTTCCACATCCTCCGCCATCTGCTCGGCCGACGCGTATCGGCGTTCCGGCTCCTTGCGCAGCGCCATGAGGACGATCCGGTCCATGTCGCCCTTTAGCTCCCGACGCAGCCGCTGCGGCTCGGTGTCGCGCGCGACGCTGATCGGGTCGGTCGCCCTCTTCGCTCCGTCCCGGTCCGCCGCGCCTTGCCCGTCCGAGACGTTCGGAGTCGCCATGGACCGGCTGACCGCTTCGCTCGGTCGTGCCGGTTCTTCCTCGGTGATCATGCGCTCCGCTTCAGCCGGTGTGAGGCCGATCAATTGGAACGGCCGTCGTCCGGTGAGCAGCTCGTAGAGCACCACCCCGAGCGCATACACATCGGTGGCCGTCGTGACGGGCTCGGCCCTCACCTGCTCCGGGCTCGCGTACTCGGGCGTCATGAGCCGGAGTCCGGTGCGCGTCTCCGGAGCGCCTCCCTCCATGAACGTCGGGTCGAGGATCTTCGCGATCCCGAAGTCCAGCAGCTTCACGTGGCCCTCGGGCGTGACCAGGATGTTGGAGGGCTTGAGATCCCTGTGAACCACGAGGTTGCGGTGCGCGTGCTGGACGGCGCGCGCCACGGTGCAGAAGAGCTTCAATCGGCGCTTGATCCCGAGACGGTTCCGATCGCAGTACACGTCGATCGGGACGCCCTCGACGTACTCCATGACCAGGTACGGTCGGCCATCCTCGGCCACCCCTCCATCGAGGAGGGCAGCGATGTTCGGATGGCTGAGGGCGGCGAGGATCTGGCGCTCGGTCTCGAAGCGACGGCTGAGTTCCGTCGTCTCGGGCCCGCGCCGGATCATCTTCAGGGAGACCCGCTGCTTGAACTGTCCGTCGGCCCGCTCGGCCAGGTAGACGACGCCCATCCCGCCACGTCCGATCTCTCTCGAGATCCGGTAGGCGCCTATGACGTCTCCGACGGGAGCCTCGGTGGTTTCTCCGGTCGTCGGCCCTGCGTCTCGCTCCGGCGTGGGCCGGGCTGAGCTGCCCTTTCCACTCGCTGCCGGCCCGGATGGCTCATCGTCCAGGAGGCCCGAGGTCCGAGAGTGGGCCGACAGGAGCGCCTCCACCTCACCCTGAAGCTCGGAATCTCCGCCGCACGCATCCGACAAAAAAGCGGCCCATTCCGCCCTCGGCCTGTCCAGAGCGGCCCCGAAGATCTCCTCGACCGTCTGCCGCTTCTTGCGGTCCACCCGCTACGACTCCGGCTCCGGGTAGAGCTCGCGGTACAGCCAGGCGCGCGCTTTCACCCAGTCGCGCCGCACCGTTCGCTCGGAGACCTCCAGGACCGCGCCGATCTCGGCCTCCTCCATTCCGGCGAAGAAGCGGTATTCCACGACCTGCCTTTGCCTCGGCTCCAGTCGCTCGAGCGCCCGGTCGAGCGCCAGCATCTCTTCCGGTTGGAAGTCCACGGCGTTGTGGCCGTCGGACAGAGTGGTGACCGCCCAGTCCCCGCCCCGCTTCGCCGCCATCCGGCGCCTCGCGTGGTCGACGAGGACCTGCCGCATGGCTCGGGCGGCGATCGCCAGGAAGTGGGCGCGGTCGACCGCGTCCACCCCGCCGCCGCCCGCCAGCTTGACGTAGGTCTCGTGGACGAGGGCCGTGGCGTGGAGGGTGTGGTCGGGTCGCTCGCGTCCCAGCTGCCGGCCGGCCACGGCGCGCAGCTCGTCGTAGACGATCGGCAGCAGCCGGTCCAGCGCGTCTCGCTCGCCGCCGCGAACCGCCTCGAGAAGCCGCGTGACATCGCCCGGGGAAACGGCATCGCCGCCGGGTGTCGCGTCGCTCGGGGGCGTGGGGTCGTCGGGGCTCACGGTGAGCCGGGTTCGTGCATGTCGTCCCTACTTGGATAACCTCGCCGGTCGTCTCGCCCAACGGGTCGGACGAGGAGAACACCCGGTCGAATCTGGACCGGGCTGCGGCGGGCTACAAGTGGAGGGGAGGTGGGCCGCGGACGGTTACTGCCTCGCTTCCACCGCGACCACGTAGCGAAGCTGGGAGTTGGAGATGTAGCCCATCGTGCCGTTGGGACCGTCGACGCGGATCATGCCGTTCTGCTCGGGCACGAGCGTCTCACCCGGGATCTGGTACGTGGAGTTGTCGTAAGTCTGAATCTCGAACCGTCGGGAGGCGGTCTCGGAGATGTTCACCACGTAGACGATCTGGTGCTGCTGGACCACGGCGACGACCTCGCCGTCCGACTCCAGCACGATCAGCCCCATCTGGTTGTGCGCGATGCGATCCGCCGTCACCCGGAAAGGTGTGTTCTGCTGGACTTTCACCTCGAAGGTGGAGGGAGTGTCCTGTGCCACGGCCGGCGCCAGAAGGGCCCCTGACAGACACAGCAACGAGATGAGCGAGCCGAGCTTCCACGTGGTCTTCATGGTGCCTCCCTTGAACTTCCGTCCTGGACCGGTGACCTCTCAAACGGCCCGCAAGGAAGGTGCCGATTCCCGGCTTCGCCGGACCCCGGCACCTCGAAGGTGGCCTCGCGACTGCCGTTACCCTCTCCTACTACTGACGCCTCAGTGATCGGGTGGTGCACATCCGTCGGGAATCGCGGCTTGTATCGCTCGCGGACCGATCCTGTTCAGCCGGCCCGGCGCAGCGCCATATTCCCGGGTGGACGGGATCGACCGACCTCTACGAGGAGTCGAGATGAACGAACATGAGCGATCGCCGATCGAGCGCGGAAGTGGAACACCCTGTCCTCTGTGCGGTGGGTCGGGCGACTACCACATCACGCCCGTCGGTCACGTCCTTTGTCCGGAGTGCGAAGACGGGGTCTCGAGCATGAACCGGCGCAGCGAACGGAACGGACGTGAGTAGCAACCTACCGGACCGGGTGCCGGGCTCGCGCTGGGAGCTGGTTCGCGATGCGCTCGTCTTCCAGGGGAAGCTCTTCGTGGATGGGCTGCGGGATGCGGCGATGATACCCCTCTCCATCATCGCGGTCGTCATGGACGTCCTCGGGATCGGTGGCCGGGCGGGCCGCAACTTCTACGACGTCGTCCTGTTCGGCCGGCAGACCGAGCGGTGGATCAACCTGTTCAGCGCGGCCGACCGGCTCCTTCCCGAGAGCACCGAGGACAGCTCGCCCTCCGGCCTGGACGCTCTGGTCGAGAGAATGGAGGACATCGTCGTCGACGAGTACCAACGAGGAGGCATCACGACGTCGGCGAAGGACGCCGTGGATCGAGCTCTCGACAACCTGCAAGGACGCGGACGACGATGACGTCATCCGGATGAGCATACGCGCCCTCTCCGTCCTCGCCCTGTTCGTGATCGCTGCGCTGACCGCCGGGATCGCCCTGCGGGAGAGCACCGGATCGCAGCGGGTGACGATTGCGGCCGGTCCGGACGACGGGGAGGCATACGCACTCGCCACGGCCATCGCCGAGGTCGCGGAGCGCCACTATCCACGCCTCTCGGTGCAGGTCGTCGAGACCGCCGGCTCGGGCCAGAACATGCGGCTCCTGGAAGACGGGCGCGTGGAGCTGGCGACCGTGCAGGCGGACGTCCGAATGGGGCCATCGGCGAGGATGATCGCCATCCTCTACCCGGATGTCTTCCAGCTCATCGTGCGCGAAGACTCCGGGATCGAGAGGGTCGCGGACCTCGTGGGGAAGAGAATCGCGCTCCCTCCCCAGGGAGGGGGACAGTTCTCGACCTTCTGGTTCTTGGCCGAGCACTACGACCTGGATCCAACGGGTCTTCAGGCCGTGCCGATGTCGCCGGCCTCCGCGAGCTGGGCGCTCATCGATGGCGCGGTTGACGCCACGTTCCGCGTGCGCGCCGCCGGAAACCCGGCGATCCTGGAGCTGATCGAGGAGGCCCCCACGCGCCTGATACCGCTCGGGCAGGCGGCGGCGATGCAGCTGAAACGGCCCGCCCTCCAGCCCGGGACGATCCCGAGGGGGTCCTACCGCGGCTTCCCGGCCCTGCCGGAGAGTGATCTCCCGACGGTCGCCGTCCAACGGCTCCTGATCGCCCGCGGCAGCCTGGACGATCACGTCGCTGCCAAGTTGACCCGGGTCCTCTTCGAGCGCCGCCGCGAGCTCATGAACCTCACCTCGCTGGCCGGCTTCATCACTCCTCCGAATCTCGGCGGCGGCACCTATATCCCGGTCCATCCGGGCGCGCAGCAGTTCTACGACCGTGACCGGCCCTCCTTCATACAGGAGAACGCGGAGCCTCTCGCGCTCGTCGTGACGCTGGCCGTGCTGATGATCTCCGGGCTTTTTCGGCTGGGATCGCGCCGGCGGAAGCGGAGGATCGATCTCTACAACAAGGAAGTGCTCGATCTGGCGGTGAGCCTCGATCGCAGCACGGATTTGGACGAAGTGCGTCGCTGCCGCGAACGACTCTTCGAGTTGGCGGCGGGCGTGGTCGACGACGCGGAGGTCGGCCTGATAAGCCCCGAGGGCTTCAACTTCTTCTGGTTCACCTGGAGCATGGTAAACGGGAGGGTGGAGAAGCAGGCATCGGTACTCGAAGCCTCGGCCCACGCAGCTTCGGCTCCTGCATCCGAGATGGGGTCGTGAGCCGCCGATCCGGGGTGCTGGCCCTCGCGGTGCTGACGTTTCTCGTGGTGATCTTCGCGTCCTACGCCCGCACGGTCCGCTCGGAGGTCGACGACGCCAGTGGCTACCTCCTTACGCTCATGGAGCTTCGCCGCTCGGCGCTGGAGGACTACCTGGAAACGATCCGCTCCGAGGTTGTTCTCTGGAGCCACCGGGAGGCCCTGCGCGGGGCGATCGTCGAGCTGGAGCAGGGGTGGGACCAATTGCCGGGCGACCGCACGGAGACGCTGCAAGGGCTCTACATCGACGAAAACCCGTTCCCGGAGGGCGAGAGACACCGGTCTCTGACCGCCGGAGATGGCTCGCTCTACAGCCGGGTGCACGAGGCCGTCCACCCGAGGGCGCTTCGATTCCTGGAGAACCACGGCTATTACGATGCCTTCCTCTTCGACCCGGAGGGGAATCTGATATACACCGCGTACAAGGAGCGGGACTTCGCCACGAACCTGGACACGGGGACATGGCGGGATACTGGCCTCGGATGGGCGTTCCGGGCCGCTCGCGATGCCGAGAGCGAGGACTTCGTGGTGTTCACCGACTTCGAGCCCTACGAGCCGAGCAACGGCGAGCCGGCGAGCTTCGTGGCGAGCCCGGTTCGAGCGGAGGACGGAAGCCTGGTCGGTGTTCTGGCGTTTCAGGTGCCCGTGAACCGCATCGACGAGATCATGCAGTTTACGGGCGGCATGGGAGAGACGGGCGAGACCTACATCGTCGGCGAGGATCTGCTGATGCGGAGCGACTCGAGGTTCGCCGATTCGTCGACGATACTGCGGACGAAGGTCGACACGGAGACCGCCCGCCGCGGCCTGGCGGGCGAGACGGGAGTCGACATAGTCGACGACTACAGGGGCGTGCCCGTGCTCTCGGCCTACGGACCCCTGGAGTTCGAAGGGCTCCGTTGGGCCGTGATGGCCGAGATCGATGAGCAGGAGGTGCGGCGCCGGGCGCGGGAGCCGAGGCGGCTTCTCGCGACGGCATTTCTGGGCCTGGCCGCGATAGGCGCCATCGCCGCTCTGTTCCTCACCTATCTGATGGGGCGTGCCGAGAAGCCCGAGCCCTGGAGGAAGGAGGCCTGATCGCCTGAGGTTACTCCTCCGCGTCGCCTCGATCGATGCGGGCCTTGAGGTCGACCTCCCACTCGGCGACGACCCCATCCCGGATGCGCACCCGCACCTGGCTGATCTCGGCCGAGCTCAATTCGGGCACCGCCCGGCAGGCTTCCTCCAGCGCCGAGTTGACTGCCGCCTCCACTCCTTCCGTCGATCTTCCGCTGAGTTCGAGAGTCGCGACGTGCGAGGCCAGGAGCGTGCTGTCCGTGGATATCGTTTTGGAAAAATAGCGGTGGCGCGCCCGACGCTCCTCCTGCTGGTACAGGTTGTCCGCGACCCTCTCGGGGAGCTCCAGCTCCGCGCGGAGGCAGCGCAGAAACTCGGCCTCGTCCGGATCGACCTGGTGGTCCTCCAGTACCTTTTCGACCGCCTTTCCGTACACGATTCGAGCCGTCTGTTCGTGAACGGCCGTGATGTCCTCCGATTCCAAGCCCAGGATGTGCTTGAGGTGGGCCAGGTCCAAGCGCTCATTCTTCGTGAGCTCGTGATCGTCCAGACACTGCTTGAGAAGACGTCGGTAGAGATCACGGCACGCACCGCGATACTTGCGATCCAGCGTCACGCCGTGCTTCGCGGCGGCTTGCGCCACGTCCTCGGCGCTCACCTCACGCAGCCCGGCGCACTCGGCCAGAAGCTGTTCGACCTCGTCGAGGGCGGCGGTACGCTTGCGGCCGAACAGGCGGCTGCGCTGGCCGGCTTCGGCGTCTCGGGTATCGAAGGGTCTCGCCACGGCCCGTCTCCTTCAGATCCGTACAAGGTTTGAGTGTCGCCGAGGCCCGCTGTCGCCGGGCTCGGGTGTCGCCTAAGCTTGTGAAGTGAGCGCCGGCTGACCAGAGGAGGAAGCCATGAGACAGCGCACGTTCAACCTCGTGACCGGTACCCTGTTCGCACTCGTCGGCCTCGGACACGCGATCCGGTTCGCCGGCAACTGGCCCTTCGTGATCGGCGGTTGGGAGGTTTCGAAGTGGGCCAGCGCTGTGGCGGTCCTGGCGACGGCCTACCTCGCCCTGGCGGCTTTCCGCCTGAATCGGGCCGCAGCCGAGTAGCGACCGAGCAACCGGTTTCGGGCGGGCGCGAAGGGGACGCTCCCATAGGGAAGGGAAAGTCCCTACATCCCGTCAAAGCCGTTTCCCGACAGACGCTTGAGCCCCTCCATCCTACCTTGACGATGTGACGGACGGACAGCAGGCAGGAAGGGGGCATAAATGGCAACGGACGGGCCCACCGCGGATCATTCGACGAACTCGACTTCCGCGAACGAAGCCTTCAAGTCACACTATGGGGATTGGTTCGGTTTCGGAGTCATCATAGCCGTCGCGATCCACTTCGCGTTCTTTACGCTGTTTCCAAACCTGAAGGCGGCCGACCTGACCGGTGACGGCGGGGCGATCGAGGCGATCGAGCTGCCACCTGAAGTGCACGTCCCACCTCCGCCCGAGATGATCGCTCGGCCGGCGACCCCGAAGGTGTCGACCACGACGGTGGATGAGGACGTGACGATCGCACCGACCACCTTCGAGTCGAATCCCGTCGAGAACCTGGCTCCGCCTCCGGCGGGTGCGGGTTCGAATCCGGATGATCGGCCGACGTTCATCCCATACGACGTTCCGCCCAAGCTGAAGAATCCGGGCGATATCCGGAAGTACCTGAAGCGGCACTATCCGCCGACTCTCAAAGAGGCGAGGATCGAGGGCAAGGTGATCCTCTGGATCTATATCGATCGCGCGGGCCAGGTGCAGCGAGCCCAGGTGCAGCAGACGAGCGGCTTCGATGCCATGGACAGGGTGGCCCTGGAGTGCGCAGGCTCGATGGAATTCACGCCGGCCAAGAACCGCGACAAGGCCACCCCCGTCTGGGTTCAGCAGGCGATCGCGTTCGAGGTCCACTGAACCTGCGGTAAGAGCCGGTCAGCCGGCGCGCCACAGCGTCCACGAGGGGCGGCCAGGAGGCCGCCTCTTTTTCTTACCCCCACCAGCTTCCTCCCGTCCGGTAGCTCCGGGTCCTCGGAGAGCCTAAGATGGTTTTCCCCCGAGGCGACGAATAATTCCGAGTCGGAATGGAGGAGGGACTCGATGTCTGATGACGTGCGCGGGCGGTTCATGTGGTACGAGCTGCTGACCTCGGATCCCGATGCGGCGATCGACTTCTACACGAGCCTCATCGGGTGGAGTACCGCCCCCTTCGATGCGGGCGGGCAGGAATACACGATGTGGATGAGGGGCGAGGTTCCGGTAGGCGGCGTCATGCTGCTGCCCGAGGAGGCCGGCGCGGGCGGCGCGCCGCCGCACTGGCTCGCGTATGTAGGAACTTCCGACGTGGATGCCACGGTGGAGCAGGCGGGCCAGCTTGGCGCGAGTGTGTTGGTGCCGCCGATGACCATCCCTGATGCGGGACGCTTTTCCGTGCTCCAGGATCCGCAGGGCGTCGTCATCGCCGCCATCACCCCGCGGGTGGCGCCGCCGCCGCCCGAGGAGCCCTCGCCCGGCTGCTTCTCCTGGCACGAGCTCGCCACGACGGACTACGAGGCCGCCTTCGACTTCTACTCCACCCTGTTCGGCTGGGAGAAGCAGGAGACCATGGACATGGGCGAGGCGGGGATCTACCAGATGTACGGTGCGGGTGGCCCGCCGCTGGGCGGCATGTTCAACAGATTTGCCGAGATGCCCGTATCGGCCTGGCTCTACTACATCATGGTCGACGACGTGGAGACGGCCGCCGCGCGCGTCAGGGAGCTCGGTGGGCTGGTGGTCAACGGACCGATGGAGGTCCCCGGCGGCAGCCGGATCGCCCAGTGCAGCGACCCGCAGGGCGCCATGTTCGCGGTTCACTCCGTCGCGAAGGACGGCTGAGGGCGTCGTCGATGAAGCTGCTGGTCCTGGCCGTCGAGGGTATGATGTGTGACGGGTGCGCCGGCACGGTGCGCGAGGCGCTTGAAGAGGTCGTCGGTGTCGAGAGCGTCGACGTGACGCTGGAGGAGAAGCGAGCGCGCGTCACGGTCGCCGAGGGGACGCCGGATGCCGCGCTCATCGGTGTGGTGGCGGCCGCGGGTTACGAGGTGTCGGTGCTCTTCGGTGCTCTGAGGTAGCTCGAGTTACGGGGAACCGGGCGACGAGCGGCGCGCGTCGCCCGGCAGACTCTGCGTAAGATGCGGCCTAGGCGTCGGCGCCCGCTCGCTCACTCACGTCGTGACCGCACATCGTCCCGGTCACCTCTCGCGTCCCCGCCTCCGGGTCGAAGACGGACGAGATGTCGATCTCACAGCTCCTCGTCTCGCCCGTGGACTCTCGGGTCACCGAGATCGAGCCTTCGATGTCGGTCTCCTGCAGGCCGCTCGGCTCGCCGTCGACCCTCGTCCGCGTCCCCCAGATCACCACCTCGCCGTTGACCGTGAGCAGGTCGTCACCGCGCTCGAACGCGCAGTCGGTCATCGACTTCTCGGCCGAGAACGACAACTCCAGGACGCCACCCTCGAAGCTGAAGCTCACCTCGCCGTCGATCTCCAGCTGACCTCCCGCCGGGCATGCACGGGCGCGAAGGAGGCCCGGCCCCCTCTCCACGTCCGCCAGCAATCCATCGCTGGTGGACGACGCGCTCTCGAACCCTGCCGTCTCTTCATCGACCGTCACCGATCCCAGGCCGCTCAACCGAACCGCCAGAAACGCCGCATCGGCCCTGCTGAGGCTTTCATTCGGAACGCCTGTCGGGTCGCCGCCGCAAGCCGCCGCGAGCGTGACGAGCATGACGAGGGGTCGAACCCTCCGCACGATACATCCTGCTGACATGAGACCGATCTCCTTCTCGAGGCTCCGCAGTTCACCGTCCATTCGGCCGGCGAACCCGTCGATCAGTTTCGCGCTTCGTTTGGATAGACGACGGAACGAGCTCAACCGTTAAACAAGATGCAAGGATCAGGCGTGCGACGTGGACGAGGGCTCTTCGCTTTCCTCGCGATACCACAAGTAGAACAGGACCCCGATCGCGGTCCACAGAACTGCCGCGGTGCCGACCTTCATGAGCAGGCCCGCCAACGTCTGGTCGTCGCGCGCGGATATTCCGTACACGGGAGGGGCAAGCTCGTAGGTGGAGTAGACGGGCAGCTCGCTGAAGGTCAGGTAGAGGAAGGTGCCGGTGTTCACGATCGTGGCGAGGATCAGGTAGCCGATCTTCATCGGAAAGCCGAAGCCCGGCCGCGCCGGCCTGTCCAGAATGATCGGCCACCAAAACACCACGCCTCCGGCGAGCCACACCATGTCGATCAGGAAAGAGCCGAGCTGGGAGGCCATCAGAGAGTCCACGACCGACGGCAGGTGCGTGAAGATGATGACGAGGTTGAAGAGAACCAGGGCGATGAGCGGGTGGGTCGCCAGCTCGAGCAGATTCCAGGGTCCCGCACGGAGCGCCGGTCGACCGGCCGGGACGCCCAGCAAGATCAGCGGGGGAGCGACGAGGGCGATGAGGACGAACTGGAGCATGTGGACGCTGGCGAGATAGCCGGCGCCCAAAGCGCCGACGGGCCAATCGAGGGCGATCCACAGGCACAGGAGGCCGGTGACAAACCAGCCCGGCCAGCCGCGTGGCGGAACGCCCCGGCTTCCGGCCGCCCCGTCGGCGTTGGTGTCGGCGTGCCGAGCGGGCAAACGCCTCCCGAAACCAAAGAACCGCCAGTAAGCGAGTGCGATCGCCAGGACAAGCAGCCAAACCCCCGGATATGCCTGCCAGCTCCACGTCCAGGCCGAGCCGCGGGCCGCACACCACCACTGCATCGTTTCCTCCGGTCTCCGCGATCGCCGGGCGAGGCTCCGGCCGGCTAATCCAAGCCCGAGCGTGCGTTCGAAGCTCTCGCCGTATCGGGGGGCGCATAGCTGGCCTGAAACTCGGATACGAGCAGCGGCAGGTCGTGCCTCCAGTCCGCCTGCCGGGTTCCGAACGGATAGGCCAGACGCCGGTCACCGGCGCCGAAGACGAGAACCTGGGCCGCGTGTCCCACCTCGTAACCGCCCCCGTCCTCCCCGTCGGGCGGCACGGCCCCACGAATTGCAGGCGGAAGGGCGAGCTTCGCCTGGATGCGGTTCACCGCCTCCAGGTCACCCCGCAGTCCGATGAACCGGGGATCGAAGCCGGAGAGCCACTCGCGCATCCGCTCCGGCGTGTCCCGCCCGGGGTCGGTGCTCACGAACACCACGCGGATCCGATCGCGGACCTCCCACGGAAGGTCACGCAGTACGGAGGCGATGCCCGCCATGTGGACCGGGCAGATGTCGGGGCAGTTCGTGTACCCGAAGAAGAGGAGCGCGAGCTGGCTCTCCGTCTCCTCGCGGAAGCCGAATGCCTTTCCGTCTACATCGGATAGAGTGAAGTCGGGGCGTGGCCCTGGTTCCAGGACCACGCCCCGGTATCCCGCTGCAGCGTCCGTGCTCGAAGGGGGAATGCCGCCCTCCGTGGCCCGTGCCGCCTCGCTCCCTGCGTCGCACGCGACCAGGGTCACGAGAGTGGCGGTCGCCATCGAAAGCGATCGCGCGATCGCACGGACCGCGCCGATCACTGCTGCGGGCCTCCTTCGCCGGTCTTCAGGTTCTCCCGTTTTCGCTCTCGCCTCTGCTCCGGGGACAGCTCGTAGTCGAAGCCGTAGAGCGCCCTCTCCCACGAGCCGTAGGCCGGGTTCGGAAGCATGATCCACCTCACGCCCCAATGGCTCGCGTAGTCCGCCTCCAAGCGGTCTCGCTCCTCGATCGACGCTCGCGAGACCGAGATGAAGTCGTTCAGGTCGTCGCCGGCCAGGATCAGGATGCGGTGGGTGCCCGCCACGAAGGCTCGCCGGCTGGACTTGTCCGATCCCCAGCCCTCCCGCTCCCCTCGCATGAGGAGCACATCTAGGTCCTTCGCCAGAGGAAAGCCGGCGCGCTCGAGGTTCCTCTCCGTGGCGTCCTCCAGCGGCGCGTCGCGGTTGGTCACGTAGAACACGGTGACCCCTCTCTCCGCCGCGTACCGCGCGAACCCGAGTGCTCCCGGTACCGGAAGGGCCGTCGCCTCCCGGACCCACGCGTCCCACCCGTCGGGGTACTCGCGGCCCTCCACGATGAGGCGGGCCTGATACGGTGAGTTCTCGAGGACGGTCTCGTCCACATCGAGGATCACGGCGGGAGGAAGGCCGCCCGGATCGCCCTCCTGCTCCGGCACGGCCGTCCAGGCGGGATCGGCGAGCCCCTGATCCAGCATTCGGCTGGCCGTTCGGTACGCCTGCTCGGCAGAGGCCCGGTATTCGGCGCTCTGCTGCGTCCACAGGGTGGCGTTGAGGCCCTCGAGGCTCGTGTTGCCGGACGCACAGCCGGCCAGCAGGAGGCAGAGGCCTCCGGCGACGATGGAGGCTCGGTGCCGCCGGGTCCCAAGCTGTATCTTGGGTTTCATCGGCTTGCTCGATCCATCACAATCTCCAGAAGATCGACGCCATGATCAGGTTGGCCCCGATCCTGTCGCCGCTCCGGTCCGCGGGATTGAAGGGGTCTTCGAGACTCATGCTGTAGTGGCGGTACTCCACCCGTCCCCCCCACCGGGTGCTCGCCGGCTCGATATCGATGCCGCCGCCGAACGAGAACGCCCCCTGGCTTCTGGTGATCAGCTTGTCGTTCGGATCGGGCGGATCGTCTCGTGGATCGAGGGCGATCGTCCCGGCTCCCACCAGGCCGAAAGGCACGACGCCGGCGCTCGTGAACGGGGCCACGGCCACACGCCCGACGGCGTAGACGCCGAACTCCCACTGATTCACGTCGACGGAGCCGGTGCTGTCTGAGGCGGTGGTCCTGCCGTAGGACCCTCCGAGCCGGAACGCGACCGCGGGCGCGACCCGGCTCTCGATGTCGATCCCGAAGTTGACCAGGTTGTCGAGGTTTACGACGCCCTCCTTCTCGCCCCAGAGGAACGAGCCCACGGTCCCCGACAGCCTGAACTGAAGGGGCGCCTTCGCCATCTCCGCTTCGTCGGTGGCCTCATCCGTCTCTGGATCTGCCGTTTCCGGCGTCTCCTGCGCCTGAGACCCGGCTGGAACGAGGGCCAGAAGAAGCACGGCCAGCGAGAAGTGCCAACCGGTTTCCATCTTCCGGGAACCCCGCCTCGACGCCTTCAACGCTCCCCCATGGCCGCCACGAGCTGCGCTCGGGCGACGTTGTAGTTGAACAGCGACAGCGCGAAGTTCGTCCGCGCCCGGGTGACCGCCAGCTCCGCGTCATTCAGCTCCACCTGGGTGGAGAGTCCGTTGCGGAAGCGGGTCTGGGCGATCTCGAGGGCGCGCTCCGCGCGCTCGATGTTCGACTCGCTGGCCTCGATCTGCTCTGTGCCGGCCACCAGCGCCTGGTGGCTCTGCTGCACGTCGAGTCGCACGTTCTCCGTCAGCTGCTCGAGCCTGAAGCTCTCCCTGTCGACGGAGGCGCGGGCCTGCTGGACCCGACCCGACCGGGCGCGGCCGTCGAAGATGGGAAGGGAGAACTGCAGCCCTGCCGACGCGCTCTGCGCAAAGTCCTGTCCGCCGGGGAAGAGTGTCGACGATGCGCCCTGGCGCGTGAGGTTCGCGATCAGATCCAGCGTGGGATAACCGGACGCTTTTTCCACCGCGAGGTTCTGCGTCTGCAATCCGACGAC
>JAUVMT010000278.1 GCA_030600085.1 Gemmatimonadales bacterium
CACGCTTATGAGTCCCCTGCTCTGACCAACTGAGCCACGGGCCCGTCCCGTAGTCTAACTGTACACCTGTACAACTGGACGGTACACCCACCACTCTGAGACTGTCGGCCGCCTGAAGCGCACGCGGGATCCCCAGCGGCCGTCGGACCCGACGGCCGTTCCCCAGGATCCTGCCCCCGCTACAGCGTACCGTACAGCCGATCCCCGGCGTCGCCCAGCCCCGGCAGGATGTACCCATGCTCGTTCAACGCCCGATCCAGCGAGGCCGTGAAGACCGGCACCTCGGGATGATCAACCAGCAGCCGCTGCACGCCCTCCGGCGCCGCCACGATGCACATCAGCCGGATCGCCCCGGCTCCGCTCTCCTTCAGAAAGGAGATGGCCGCGCTCGCCGATCCCCCGGTGGCCAGCATCGGATCGGTGACGATGAAACTCCGCTCCTCCGGGTTCGGCGGGATCTTGAAGTAGTAGTCCACCGGCTCGAGCGTGTCGTGCTGCCGGTAGAGGCCGATGTGGCCCACCCGCATCGTCGGGAGGAGGCGCATGACGCCATCGACCATCCCCAAGCCGGCCCGTAGGATGGGCACGAGCGTGATCTGTCGGCCGCGCACGCGGTGACCCTTCGTGTACTCGAGCGGCGTCTCGACCTCGTATTCCTCGGTCTCCAGACCCGCCGTCACCTCGTAGGCCATGAGCATCGCGATCTCGTCCACCAGCTCCTGGAACTCCTTCTTCTGCGTGTTCACGTCCCGCAGAAGGGAAATCTTGTGCTTCAGGAGCGGGTGGTCGATCACCGTCAGGTTCGGAAAATCGTGTGCGTCTGCCAGCGAACCTCTCCTTTCGGCCGCAGGTATCTCGCCTATTCTTCCACGTGGATGTGGGGCTCGCCAGCTTCGATCATGCCCACCACGCTCGCCGCGTAGCCGGCCTCCCCGAGGCCATCGGCCGCCACCTCCGCCTCCTCCGGCGGCAGGAAGGCCAGCAGCCCTCCCGACGTCTGTGCATCGGAGAGGAGCACCCGAAGCGGCTCCTCCACGCCGGCGGCCCAGGTCACGCACTCCTCGATCGACTGCCGATTGCGGTCCGTCCCTCCGGGCCGAACGCCCTCGCCGGCCAGTTCCAGCGCTCCCGGCAACAGAGACGGCGCGGAGGCACGGATCCGGGCAGCTACGGCCGAGGCCCGGCAGACTTCGGCCAGATGGCCGAGAAGTCCGTAGCCCGTCACGTCCGTCGCCGCGCGGACGGCGTGCCGACTCAAGATCTCCGCCGCCTCCCGGTTCAGCTGACGCATCGAGCGCACGGCCTCGGCCACCGCCCCTTCGCTCGCCACCCCCTGCTTCAAGCCGGTCGAGATGACCCCGGTCCCGAGGGCTTTGCCGAGGAGGATCGCGTCGCCAGGGCGCGCTCCGCTCTTACGCCACAGCAGCTCAGGATCCACCAGCCCGAGGGCCACCATGCCGAACTTCGGCTCCGGGTCGTCGATCGAGTGGCCGCCCGCCACGGAGATTCCCGCCTCCGCGCAGCTCTCGGCCGCCCCCTGGAGGATCGCGCCGACGACCTCGACGCCCAGCTTGTCGAGCTGCACCGCCAGCACGTTGAGCGCGAAGAGCGGGCGGGCCCGCATGGCGTAGAGGTCGCTCAGCGCGTTGGCCGCTGCGATCGCCCCGAAGTCCTCCGGGTCATCCACGACCGGCGTGAAGAAGTCCAGGCTCGCGACGATCGCCTGATCATCTCCCAGGCGATACACCGCGGCATCGTCGGGCGACTCGAGACCGACGAGCAGCCTCGGGTCTTCCCTCAACTCAACGAAACCCAGAACGTGTTGCAGGTCCTCCGGACCCAGCTTGCACGCTCACCCGGCTCCGTGAGAGTATTGAGTGAGTCGAACGCGTTCAGCCGAAGGCGTGTTCATGCCGGAAGCTACCGACCCCGTGAAGCCCCCTGCAACGCGAGACCGATGAAGTGGCACAGAAGCCGGGATCCCGGAGACGAGAACCGGCTACGCAAAGAGATGGTGGAGCACCAGATCCGCCGGCGCGGACTCCGAGACGAGTCCGTGCTGGAGGCGATGCTCGAGGTGCCACGCCACCTGTTCGTCGAATCGCGCAGGGCGGCCGACGCCTACGGGGACCACGCCTTTCCGATCGGCCACGGCCAGACGATCTCGCAGCCCTACATCGTCGCGCTCATGACCAGCCTGCTCGAGCCGACGGCCGGCCTCAAAGTCCTCGAGGTCGGCACGGGCTCAGGGTACCA
This sequence comes from Gemmatimonadales bacterium, assembly GCA_030600085.1. Classification (GTDB taxonomy): domain Bacteria; phylum Gemmatimonadota; class Gemmatimonadetes; order Palauibacterales; family Palauibacteraceae. Next base: position 2,257 of record JAUVMT010000278.1, read on the forward strand.
GGCCGCGATCCTTGCGGCCTGCGGCCTCGAGGTCTACTCCGTCGAGCGCATCCCCGAGCTGTCGGAGTTCGCGCGCCGCAACCTGGCGGCGGCCGGCTACCTGGAGCGGGTGCACCTTCGCGTCGGAGACGGAAGCAAGGGATGGCCGGAGGAGGCGCCCTTCGACCGCGCGATCCTGACGGCCGGCGCTCCCGACGTCCCACCCGCGGTCGTGGAGCAGCTCGCTCCGGGCGGACTGATCGTGGCGCCCCTGGGCGGCTACGGCCTGCAGACGATCTACCGG
>JAUVMT010000128.1 GCA_030600085.1 Gemmatimonadales bacterium
CTTGCGCCGCCGGCATGGAAGAGCCGAGGGCCTTCGGCGAACCGAGGGTTGTCGGTACGAGCAAAGCGATCGGAATCGCGAGCCACGCCCACGTGTTGCCGGCACCGACCCGCAGGCAGGATCGAGCCCCCTGCATTCGGTGCAAGGTCACGAGGCTCCCGACTCTGTCTTCTTCGGAGATTTCTTCCGGGACCGCTTCCGCAGCTTCTCCAGCTCCGCTATGTCCTTCTTCTCGTAGGCTTTGTTGGCCTTGGACATGAGGTCGGTGTGGTCCTCCCGGTGGTCCTCATCGGCGAGATCCGGGTGAAGGTCACGCGCCGCACCCCTGAACGCGCTCTTCAGGGCCTCGACCTCTCGCTGTTCCTGCTCGAACACCACGTCATCGATCGACCGGCCCGAAAGCACGTCGTCCGTCCATGTGACCGGTAGTGCGAGCACGGGGCAAACCCCTCGACGGATCACGCGCTCGGTATGGCTGCCGCGAAGAGCATCGATGAGCACGTCGCGCCCGTCGGTAGTCATCACGATCAGGTTGGCGGAGATGCGATCGGCTTCCGCCACGATCTGGGCCGGCGGGTCACCGCCCAGGACGACCGTCGTCCACTCGATGCCGGACTCATCAGGAAGGGTGACGGCCGGCACCTTCTCCGGATCTCCCACGTGGAGAAGCGTGACCTGCACCCCACCGCCGACCACACGGGCGACCCGTGTCGCGAACCGAACCGCCGGCTGAGGGCTCGGGGTGTGAGCGATCGGCACCAGGATTCGCCCCAACGTCAGGCGGCCGTTGGCGGGTGACACGAAGCCTCGACCTCCGCTCGGCACGAAGAGCGACATGGCATCCGAGCTCCGCGCCACTTCCTCGGCAACGGAACCCTTGAGCCACCGCGCGGGTCCGCCTCTTCCCCGTGTCGCGAGAACGATCAGGTCGGCCGGATGGTCGACCATGTAGCTGTGGCACGCCGCCACGGGATTCTTCTCCCGGACCACGACCTTCTTCACCCGCACCGATAGCTGGTCAAACACCGCAGAGCGTGGGCTGCCGGGCTCGATCACGCCCCACTGCTCCAGTGTTCCGCGTACGGACGGAAAGAGCTCCCAGCTCTTTGACTTGTCGCCTCCGGCGTGGAGAAGAGTGAGCTTGGTCTTCCGGATCAGCGCGATGGCCAGCGCATGGGCGAAGGCCTTTCGGCTCCCCGAGGAGAAATCCGTAGGGTGCAAGACCGACCTGACCAGTCGAAGATCGTCGCTACCGGCCACGACCAGCCCTCCTTCCTTGGTTAGACGACAGCCCGCCCCGGGGAACTCGGCAACCGCTCATTACGCGACCGGCACCGCCGCGGCAAGAGAAGGGCGCTCCAGGCGGCATCCGGAGTGCGCTGTTTGCGCCGGATCGGATCTTCCGCTATACCGAAAGTGAACCGAAACCAACCCATCACCCTTCACGCCGAGTTTGAAGACCGTGGTCAAGCCTTCCCTCCAGCAGGAGCGGATCCTACCCCGCTTCATCGAACAGGAGATGCGCGACTCGTTCATCGACTACTCGATGAGCGTGATCGTCCAACGCGCCCTACCCGATGCCCGTGACGGGTTGAAGCCCGTACATCGCCGAATCCTGTACGCCATGCACGAGCTGGGCCTGCGGCCAGACCGGCCGTACATGAAGAGCGCCGCGGTGGTCGGCGACGTGCTCGCGAAGTACCACCCCCACGGCGACAGCGCCGTCTACGATACCCTCGTGCGCATGGTGCAGGAGTTCTCTCTTCGCTATCCGCTGTTGGACGGCCAGGGCAATTTCGGCTCGATCGACGGCGACAGCGCGGCGGCCTATCGCTACACGGAAGTCCGCCTGGCACCGATCGCACTCGAACTCCTCTCAGAGATCGATCTCGACACTGCGGATTGGCGGCCAAACTTCGACGGCCGGCTCGAGGAGCCGACGACGCTGCCCGCCCGGCTCCCCCATCTGCTGCTGAACGGCTCGGACGGCATCGCGGTCGGAATGGCCACGAAGATCCCGCCCCACAACCTCAGCGAGCTTCTCGCGGCTGCGGATCGGTTGATAGACGATCCGGATTGCCAAGTGGCGGACCTGTTGGAGCACGTGGAGGGGCCGGATTTCCCGACCGGCGGATACATCTGGGGTCGTGACGGGATCCGGCAAGCGTACGAGACCGGTCGAGGGCTGGTGGACATGCGGGCGCGCCTGCACGTGGAGGAGGGCGGATACGGTAAGAGCCTGCTCGTGGTCACGGAGCTGCCATACCAGGTGAACAAGACGCGGGTCATCGAGCAGATCGCGAAGATGGTGCGGCAAGGCAGGTCCGACGCCATCAGCGATCTCCGGGACGAGTCCGACCGGGACGGCGTGCGGCTCGTCATCGAGCTCAAGCGGGACGCGGATCCGCGAAAGGTGACCGAAACGCTGTTCAAGAAGACCCAGCTTCGAACGACGTTCGGGGTCATCATGCTCGCGCTGCAGGCGGGGCGGCCCCGAGAGATGAACCTCAAAGAGGCTCTCGGATCGTTCATCGATTTCCGCCTCGACGTGATCCGGCGACGCGCTGCTTTCGAGCTCAAGCGGTCGAAGGAGCGCGCGCACGTGCTGCAAGGTCTTCTGGTCGCTCTGGACCGGATCGAGCGGGTGATCGAGATCATTCGGAGCTCTCGGGACCCGGGGTCGGCATCCAATAAGCTGCGGAAGGAGCTCAAGCTGTCGGAGCCTCAGGCCGGGGCGATCCTGGCGATGCGACTCTCGCATCTCACCACCCTGGAGCACCGCAAGCTGCACGCGGAGCTGGATGAGCTCGGAACGAGGATCGAGGAGCTGCGGGAGCTCGTCGAGGAGGAAGCGGAGCGTAAGCACCACCTGCGGCGTGAGCTGTCCGAGCTCGCGACACGGTACGCGGATGGTCGCCGCACCGAGATCCTGGAAGGTGGCCAGTTCCCCCTTCCCTCCGGCGGTGCCTCCGGGGCCGTGCTCGTTCTCGTCAGTCGATTAGGGTATGTGAAAGCCCTTGCGGCTCGGGCCGGTGCGGGACTCTCGGGTGCGGAGGCTCTCGAGGGGCGGGTCGGCGATTTCGCGCGTCGCGCGTTTCTCTGCCGCGGAGGAGACCACCTGATGGCGGTGACTGCCTTGGGCTCGGTGCACACGCTTCCCCTATCGGAGCTCCCTCTCGAAACGCGAAGCTCCCGCGGCCGAGCGCTCGCCGATTTCATCGACCTGGCCGAGGGAGACCGGCTGGTCGCCGTGACACCGGTCGACGACTGGACGGACGGCTATCTGGTGACCGTCACCCGCCGGGGGCAGGTGAAGCGGACGGAGCTGTCGGAATACTCGAACGCCCGAGCGAACGGCATCATCGGAACCGGTCTCGCAAGTGAGGACGAGGTCACGGCGGCGCTGGTGACCGACGGATCGGGAGAGCTCATTCTGGCGACCCGGCTCGGACAGGCGATCCGGTTCTCCGAGGAGGAGGTCCGGCCCATGGGTCGAGGCGCACGCGGCGTCCGCGCCATCGACCTCGCCCCCGGTGATGAGGTGGTCTCGGCCGTGGTGCCGAGGCGGGATTCCAGCTTCTGTCTGGCGACCCGCCGGGGGCACGGAAAGCGACTGCCCGTCACGGAGCTCAGGCTTCAGTCCCGCGCGGGCAAGGGCGTCAGCATCCTGCCCGACCGTCAAAGGGCGGGCGACCTGGTCGGGCTGGTGGAGCTGCATGGGAACGATCGCTTGGTTTGGGAGCTGGCCTCCGGTGAGCTCGTCTTCAGCGACGGGGATCGGCTGAAGGCGCGCGCGAGACGTTCAGCGACGCTTCGCGTGTTGCGGGAGATCGACGCGGACGCCGTCGTCAATGCGATCCACGTCGCGGCCACAGGTTCGTCCGATGTCGAAGATGAAGGGGCCGAAACCTCCGTCGGCGGCGAAGAGGTCTCGGCCGAGGGACCTGCACCCTCTTCGGGCGTCTCCCTGCAGGCGCAGCTGGAGCTCGCGGGTGACCGATGAGAGCTCGTGAGGCGTGGCGTCCAATGGAACAGCGAGGGGTCCGAAGGGCTAGATAGCAACGACAAAAACGTTGTCCCGCACCCGAGCCCGGCCTATTCTTCGTCGGCACGCGAGTGTGCCAGAACGGCACCTACCCCCAGTATCGAGATCGACTTGCAGATGAGTCGGCAGTTCAGGAACCAGCGGTCCGGGAAAGAACACCCACGGTTTAGGCGACGTCGCGGGCAAACCTCGCTCGCCGCGGCCGGCCTACTCCTGGTGACCTCGCAGGGCCTCGGGCAAGAGGTCCGTGGCGTCACGGCACCGCAGACCGTTCAGCGTCCCGTCGCCGAAGGCCGACGCATCGCGGAGCAGAACTTCGCTCTCAGACAGGCCCTCAAAGCCCTCGAGAGCGTAGATGCGAAGCCGAGTCGAGTCACCCTGTACATCACGAACCGGCGCGATGACGATCTCTGGCGGGTCTACTTCGGGTCGCTGGATTTCCCGAACCGGCGGTTCATGGTCGCCTACGAGGCGGTACAGCAGTCGCCGGGCAGTGACGAGTTCGTCGTCACCAGCCACCCCGAGGACGTTCCGGCGGACGCGTTCGTGTCGAGAGCGGCGATGGCCCTGATCACGGCCCTGAATGTGTTCGAGCCGCCGCAGATCACCTTCTACCCGCACGTGTTCAGAGAGAGCGACGGCCGCTGGGTCACCTACTTCCTGCCGGACCTCGTGCCGCCGGGAAGCATGCCTCAGCAGGTCGATTCCCGCGTCGTGGTTTCGCCGGACACGCGGAGCGTCCTGGAGTCGACCCGATTCTACGCCGAGATCAACTTCAGCTATGGCATCAACGGGGCGGCGAGACGCGAGGTGTCTCAGCGGAACGGAATCGAGCGGTTTGTCAGATACGTTCTCCCGCGAATGGCGGCCCAGCCGACGGTGGCTCCGGTCGCTTTCCTGCTGAATCTGTACACCTGCTCCCTGACCCCGCACGAGCTGGCACCCGCCTGCCGTCGCTGATCGCCCTGCCCTGCCGTCGTCGCCGAGGACCCGGCTCCGACCCTACTCGAAATCGCCCGGAACCGCCCGAGCCATTCGCTCCTCGAACTCCTCCGGGACCCTGAGGTCGCCCAGGTCCAGCTCGAAGTCCGGACGCTCCATCGGCTCCAGCTTCTCCAGCAGCTCGCGGACCTCGCGCTTCGAGAGTCCGAGCTCCGCCAGCTCTTCCGGTCCGAGTGGGTCGGCCTCCGCACGAGCGGCGAGACTTCGATCCCGAACCTCGAGCAAGCGCCGGAGAGCCTCGAGCTCGCCGTGGCTCAACCGTCTCCCGCAGACCTGGTAATCGATCCAGGCCTCATAGCTGAGGGGCGCGACCCGCTTCAGCATGCCAGCCATCACCCGACCGAACTGCTGGATCTCCCATTGGGAGTGGGGGTCGACCCTGAGGGTGAGGAAGTGGATGAGGTTGTGGAGATCGATCTTCCAGTACCACTGCGTATAGGTTGAAAGCGGGAGATCGATACGGGCCAGCTCGCGGGCCACATCCTCCGCGAGCAACCACTCATACGCATCAGCGGCCGCCGCTCGAGCCTCCTCCCAGCGCTCGACCGCCAGCCGGTAGACGTCATCGCTGACGCCCTCCACCTGGCGTCCCTGCCTGTTGGCCCCGCTCTGCACCGCGACCTGGGTTTGCTCCGGGCGATAGAAGAGCAGCGGCATGAGGCTGTACCGACCACTGTACTCATTCACGGAGTTGTGGGTCACGATCCCGTTTGCGACGAAGTTGTGGTATGGACCCTCGACCTCGAGATCGTACGTCTCTTTCACGCCTGCGTACTCGAAACGGTCGATTCGCACCAGCTTCGTGACGGTCAGCTTGTTCCACGGGCGCCTCGGTCGCGGCTCCCAGCGGGTTGTTGCAGCCGTACCGCCCAATCGTTCCACGACCTCGAGTTCCTTGCCCGAGATCTCGCGATGGCATTCGGCGCAAAGCGTCGTGAGGTTCCCCTCATCGCGCGCAAGCTTTGGGTCGGCCCATACCGGAACCACGTGGTGGCAATGAAGCTCGCGGGCTCGCCGCAGGCATAGCTGGCACGTCCAGCCGTTCCGCCGGTGTATCTTGACGGCCCGTTGTGTCGTCCAGCGCCCGATCCCTTCGCGATCGGTGCTCTTGCCACCCCGCCAGAAATTCGACGCACTGCCGGAGCGGGCTCTAAGGTTGGAACGCACCCAAGAATCACTCAGCTCTCGTGGACCCAGTTCGTACCTCTTGCCCTTGTTCCACGGTCGCTGTCCAGCAGCCCATCTATAAGATTTCTGCAACCCGTGGATTCGCAGCCATTTTCGGATGGTGTGATAGGAAACACCGGCCTCCGTCGCCATCTCGTCGATACGTGCGCTATCGTCAAGATAGCGTGCGGCGAGCCATTCCTTGTCCCGATGAATGGGCGGCACAGACACGTCAGTCCCGTTGACGTGCACGTAGTGATCGCCCGAATTCCACACGGCTTTATTCGCTTTCTCGTGCAGTCCGACCGCTTCTCTAAGCGTCTGCCAGCCGTCCGAGAACATGAACCTGTGATCGGCGGTGGCCTCGATTTGCTTGCCGTCCGCCAACACCATACGAAAAACGGGCTTTGGCCCGTTTCGGAAAACATCCCGAATCTGCGTATGTTGGATCCGTAGCGTCTCTTCGTTGGCCTGCCGCAATCTCATGGCACGTAACCGGTCGCGTTTGAAGAACGGGTTCCTTTGTCTGTCCGGTCGGGTGTGATTCCGGGTGGGCTGAAATCGTTGCCAGATCTCCTCGATAGACAGCTTGTACAGCTGGTTGCCGCGTCGTCGAATCCCGCCCGGCAAATCAAAG
>JAUVMT010000061.1 GCA_030600085.1 Gemmatimonadales bacterium
CCCGAGTAGGCGAGGGCGTAGGTCGAGTCGATCGCGATGGCGCGTTGGAAGAGGTCGACCGACTCCTCCAGCGACTCCCTCGTCTGCTGGCCCCAGAGGTAGCGGCCGCGGGCGTACAGATCGTAGGCCTCGAGGCTCGTCGTCGGGGCCCTCTCGATCCGCTCGCTCACCTCCGGTGCCAGGGTCGCCCTTAGCGCACGCGCGATCTCCAGCGCTACGTCGCTCTGGATCGCGAATATGTTCGCGGCCGTCAGCTCCTGGTCGTACGTCTCGGCCCACATGTTCCGATCCGTGCGCGCGTCGATCAGCTGGGCGTTGATCCTCACGCGGTCTCCGACCCTCCGAACCCCGCCCTCGAGGATCGCGGCGACGCTCAGCTCCTCGCCGATCTCCTTGAGGCTCTTGTTCCCCCGGTCCCGGTACTTCATGACCGAGGTCTTCGAGATCACCTTCAGACCCCCGATCTTGGCCAGCTGCGTGATGATGTCGTCGGTGATGCCGTCGCTGAAGTACTCGTTCTCCGGCTCCGCACTCTGGTTCTCGAACGGAAGGACGGCGATCGAGGCTCCCTCCACGGACGCGGCGCCCAGGGGCGGTGCCAGGACCGTCTCGGAGGAATCGTCGGACGCACCGGACTCCGTGACCTGGCGCACCGCGACGCCGGCGATCAGCAGAAGCGCGGCGAGCATGAGGAGCTCCACACCGCCGACCCGCTGGTGCCCCTTCTCCCCGTGGTACCAGGCCAGAACCAGGGTGACGAAGAACCCGACCCCGAGGAGCACGGTGGCGCCCCGACGATCGAGCCGGGCCAGCCGAAGTTGTCCGCCACGAAGCCGAGGAGCTCGAGCAGGAGCCAACCGCCAGCGACGTAGGCGATCGCCCACTGGAAGAGCCTGCGCCCCTGTATCCTCTCGAAGATCGCGTTCATGGAGCGGTGTACCCCCGGTCGGTACCATCAGGTCGTCTCGCGGATCGTCCTCCGCGGTCCTCCAAGATAAGGCGATCGTCGGCCGCTGGTGCTCGCGTTCCGTCGACCCAACCCTCGACAGGGAACCTCCGATGCTGCCAATTGGACCCCTACGCTCGGGTACGGTTTGGCCTCGATCCTCCCGCTGAAGAAGGACGGTTTGATGTACAGGCTCTTCGCTCGGCGCCTCTGCGGAGGCGCCGCTCCGGTGGCCCTATCGCTGTCGGCCATCTTCCTGGTTCCTTCCGGCGGTGCCGCCCAGGAGGGAGCCCTGGAGCCGGTCCGTGCAGCGCCTTTAATTATCGCCGTAGTGGAGGATGGCCCGTCTCCCGGCGACACGGTGCTGGCCAGCGTCGAGAGAGAGGTGGCAGACATCCTCGGCGCGCGAGGCGAGCGGGCGATCTTCAAGAAGGCCCCCGAGTTCGACGCGGGCTGGCGCGCCGATCGGATGGAAGCGGCTCTCCGGGCTGCCTTGGACGATCCCGAGGTAGACGCCATCGTCGCACCGGGAGCGCTCATCACGCAGGCTGCCGCACAGATGGAGCTCGACAAGCCGGTGATCAGCGCGTACGTGCAGCGGCTGGATCTGTTCAAGGTTGCGGACATCCGCGGCGACCGGTCAGCGAAGCCCAACCTCAATTTCATGCTGATCGCCAATCGTGCCGAGGGTGACATACGCCAGCTGCTCGAGCTGGTGGCGGACAGACGGTTTCACGTCCTGATCGATGCGGCCGTTCTCGACCAGCTCGCTTTGCTACACGCAGAGATTGACGGCCTTGAAACCGCGACGGAGACCGAGCTGATTCCGGTGCCGGTGACGACCGACGTCGACGCGGCGCTGGCGGCTCTCGGCGACGCCACGGCGGCCATCATCACGCGCCTGCCGCGGCTGACGAGCAGCGAGCATACGCGCCTGATTAGCGGCCTGAACGCCCGCCGGATTCCGACGTTTAGCGTGGAGGGACACGGTGACGTCATCGATGGCGCACTGGCCGCTCGTACGCCGGAGCTGACGACCGTCGCCGCGCGACGGGTGGCCGTGAACATCAGCGAGCTGATGCGCGGCGCGTCGATGGACGACCTCCCGATTCTGGTCTCCGCCGACCCGCGCCTCCTCATGAATGCGGAAACAGCCGTCGAGATCGGCTACCGACCCAGCGTGACCACGCTCGCCCTAGCCACGTGGCTCAATGAACGCGCCCTCCAGTTGACCCGTGAACCGCTCGTGTTCGCGCAGGTGTTGCGGTATGCCGAGCGGGGGAACCTCAAGCTGGCGATCTCGGCACAGGACATCGTGACGGCCGAGCAGGAGCGTGGCCTGGCCCGGAGCCCGTTACTCCCGCAGATCGGCGCGATCGGGGACATCAGCGGGATCAGTCAGCTCTTCCTCGAGGGGACCGTTCCGGACAGGGTCGCCTCGGCGGGCGTTCGGGCCAATCAGATGATCTACGATGACGCCATCATCAGCGACTTCCGCTCCTCCGAGCGGCTCGTCGAGAGCTCGGAACAAATTTATAGTGCGCACCGGCTCGAGGCGTTCGACGAAGCCGGGACAGAGTACCTCCGTTACGCCCTCTCTTTGATCCTCTACAGGATCGATGTCGCAAACCTCCAGGTCACCCAGGAGAACCTTGAGCTGGCCAAGTTCCGGACCGAGGTCGGCTACTCCGGACGAGACGAGGTCTATCGGTGGGAGGCCGAAGTCGCGAAGCGCCAGAGCCAGCTCTTCGCGAGCCTAGCCCGGATCGAGACGCAGAGAATCCGTCTCAACCAGATCCTCGCCGTGGCGCAGGAGCGGAGATGGCAGCCGCAGGAGGTTGAGGAACCCGAGGAGCAGTTCCCGTTCTTCGTCGACGTCCTCACGCCTCTATTCGATGACGCCGGGGAGCTGGAACGTTTTCGGGACCTCGCCGTGCGCTTCGCGCGGGAGAACGACCCGGAGCTCCAGGCCATTCAGAAGCAGATCGAGGCGCAGGACATCCAGGTGGGGCAGCGGAAACGAAGGTGGTATCTCCCATCGCTCTCCGCCGGATTCTTTTGGGACTACCAGATCGCCCGCAGGCCAGAGTTGGATGAGATCGACAAGAACATTTGGGGCTTCAACTTCACGGCAACCTATCCGCTGTTTCAGGGAGCCGCGCGAGCGTACGAAGTGGGCCGGACGAGTTCCGAGCTCGAGAGGTTGTACCGGAAGGAGCAGCTGACCGGAGATCTCATAGAGCGCCAAACCCGCACCGCGCTCCGTCAGCTGGAGAGCTCGTACCCCACGATCACGTTCAACCGGCGCCAGGCGGAAGCCGCGCGACGCAACTTCGAGCTCGTACAGGACAAATACTCTCAGGGTCTTGTGAACGTGACGGATCTGCTCTCCGCCCAGACCGAGAGCTTCGTCGCCGCACAAGGAGCCGCCGCCGCCGTCTACGCGTTTCTGATCGATCTCGTGAATCTCCAGCGCGCCATCGCCTGGTTCGAGGATGACCGGACTTTGGAGGAGCAAGAGCAGTTTCGTCTGCGGGTCGAGGCGGCCCTGAACGTGGCCTCCACGAGCAATCAGCCAAATGGATGAGCATCAAATCCGGCACCGTTAAGCGAAGAGCAGGAACCATGAAAAGATCGGTGGCAGCAAAGCCAGGCCTTCTACTTCCCCTACTTGCGACCTTCCTCGCGACGTCGGGCTGCGGCCGACGGGAAGAGGTCGAGCCTCCCGCCGTCGCGCGGCCGATCAGCACCATGATGGTCGGCGGGATGGGCGGCGGTCGTCTCACCTTTCCGGGCACCACACAAGCCGCAGACCGGGCTGAGCTGTCGTTCCGAGTAGCCGGACCGCTGATCGAGTTCCCGGTGAACGAGGGAGACAACGTCGCCCAGGGACAGCTTCTGGCCCGCATCGACCCGCGAGACTATCGGATCGCGCTCGCCGAGGCGAAGGCCGCCTACGATCAGGCGGAAGCTGACGCACAACGCTACCGGCGGCTTTACGAGCGCGAGGCCGTCCCGCTGGCGGATCTGGAGCTGGCCACGGCCCGGCGCGATGTGGCCATGGCGCGTTTCGAGCAGGCGCAAGCCGACCTCAGGGACACGGAGCTTCGCGCCCCGTTCGCCGGCCAAATCGGACTCAAGTACGTGGAGAACTTCGAGGACGTGCCGGCCAAAGAGGGGATCCTCAGCCTACATGACATCGGCCAGGTCGAGATCGTGATCAACGTCCCCGAGTCGGTTATGGCCACGGTGAGAGAGGGTCACATTCCGACCATCGTGACGACCTTCGATGTCGCGCCGAACCGATCCTATCCGATGCAGGTCAAAGAGTTCGCGGTGGCCGCCGATCCGGCCACGCAGACGTTTCCGATCACATTCACGATGCCCCAGCCGACGGATCTGAGAGTGCTGCCGGGAATGACGGCGCTCGTCATCCTCTCGGATCTCTTGCTAGGCGAAGAAGACAGTGTGCCGATCACCGTGCCGGCCCACGCCGTGTTTTCGGATGCGTCCGGAGCCGCGCAGGTATGGATCGTCGACACAGAGGCCCGGACCGTACACCAGCGCGGCGTGCGGGTGGGCCCCGTCACGGGAATGCAGAGCATCGTAGTGCTGGAAGGCCTGACGCCGGGCGAGACGATCGCGGTGGCCGGGATCTACCAGCTCGAGGAAGGCCAGGAAATTCGCCTGATGGACAGCTAGCCGTGCTGCATTCTCCAATCGACTTCGTGCACCGACCGCTTACACGGACGAGAATGGCTGAAGGACGCGCCTGCCGATGAATATCGCCGAGCTCGCCATCCGGAAGAGCACGATCACCTGGACGCTCTCCATCCTCCTCCTGGTGGTCGGATACATGTCGTTCAACACCCTCTCGAGGCTCGAGGACCCCGAGTTCACCATTAAGGACGCGATCATCACGACTCCGTACCCGGGCGCCTCGGCAAAGGAGGTCGAGGAGGAGGTCTCCGACGTCATCGAGCGTGCCGTGCAGGAGCTGGGGCAGCTGAAGCGCGTCCAATCCACGAACACCAGAGGGATGTCGTCGGTCAAGGCGACGATCAAGGACGAGTACGACGCCGCCCGGCTGCCGCAGGTATGGGACGAGCTGCGGCGGAAGGTGAACGACTATCAGAGCCGCCTGCCGCCGGGTGCCGGTCCGTCGATCGTCAACGACGATTTCGGCGATGTATACGGCGTGTACGCCGTTCTCTCGGGCGAGGGCTACACGATGGCCCAGCTGTACGAGTACGCGAAGCTCCTCCGTCGGGAGCTCCTGCTCGTCCAGGACGTCAAGCGTGTCATCCTCTGGGGCACTAATACGGAGACCATCTACGTCGAGATGTCGCGGGCCAAGATGGCCGCCCTCGAGATCTCTCAGGACGATATCTTCCGGGCCCTTCAGGCGAAGAACCTACCGGCCGACGCGGGCCGGCTGGAGCTCGGCGACGACTTCATCTCCATCGTCCCGACCGGCGAGTTCACGTCCGAGAAGGAGTTCGGCGAGCTCCTCATCACGACCCGAGGGGGGGAAGGCCAGCTCGTCTTCCTGAAGGATGTGGCCAGCGTCCGGCGCGGATACCGGGATCCGCCCACCCAGATCATGCGCTACGATGGAAAACAGGGCGTCGCGATCGGCATCTCGACCGTGTCGGGCGGAAACGTGGTAACGATGGGCGAGGCCCTCCAGAGACGGTTCGAGCAGCTCCAGGCGCAGACACCGATCGGCATGGAGCTCGGGGCGGTGTCACTGCAGTCGGAGGCTGTCACGGCTTCGATCAAGGGCTTCATGGTCAACCTGCTCGAGGCCGTGGCGATCGTGTTCGTCGTGCTCATGATCTTCATGGGGATCCGAAGCGGCGCGATCATCGGGGGCATTCTCTTCCTGACGATCTTCGGCACGTTCGTCTTCATGAAGATGCAGGGCGTGATGCTCGAGCGGATCTCACTCGGAGCGCTGATCATCGCCCTCGGCATGCTGGTCGACAACGCCATCGTCATCGTCGACGGAATGCAGGTCCGTATCGAGCGGGGCATGGATCGCATCAAGGCGGCCTCGGAGGTCGTCGGACAGAACATGATCCCTCTCCTCGGCGCAACCGTGATCGCGGTCCTCGCCTTCGCGTCGATCGGCACCTCCCAGGACAGCACGGGCGAGTATTGTCGATCGCTCTTCCAGGTGATCATGATCTCGCTCATGCTGAGCTGGGTGACGGCTATCACCACGACGCCGTTGATCGGGAAGATCTTCCTGAAAGGGATGAAGGAGGGCGAGGGAGAGTCCAAGGACCCCTACGGCGGCAAGTTCTACCAGGGGTACAAGAGCGTCCTTTCCGGCGCGATCCGCACCCGCTGGCTTACCATGGGCCTGATCGTAGGGATTTTCCTCGTCTCCCTGTGGGGCTTCGGGTACGTGAGCAACATGTTCTTCCCGAACTCGACCCGCCCTCAGTTCTTCGCGGACATCTGGCTGCCGGAGGGCACGCACATCCGGGATACAGAACGCGAGCTCGCCAAGGCGGAGGATTATTTTCTCGGCCTGGATGGAGTGACGCACGTCTCGACGGCCATCGGCGGCGGAGACCTGCGCTTCCTCCTCGTCTACACGCCCAATTCGGCCAGTTCCGCCTTCGGCGCGATGTTCGTTGACGTGGAGGATTGGACGCTCATCGACGATCTGCAGGCAAAGACCCAGCGGGAGCTCGAGGAGATTCTTCCCGAGGCGATCGTCAACATCCGGAAATTCCGTCTCGGGCCGGGGGAGGGAGGCCAGATCCAACTCCGGATCAGCGGCCCAAACGAGACGATCCTGCGCGAGATGGCTGCCACGGCAAAGGATATCCTCCGTGAGGAAGGCGGAAAGGGGATCCGAGACGAGTGGCGGGAGAAGGTGAAGACCGTCCGGCCGCTCATGGCCGAGGCGCAGGCGCGGCAGCTCGGTATCGATCGGCCGGAGCTGGCGCAGCAGCTGCGCGCCGCGTTCGAGGGCGCCCAGACCGGCGTGTACCGCGAGCGCGACGAGCTCCTGCCGATCGTGGCCCGCGCCCCGGATTACGAGCGCGATGACGTCGACAACATCCGCGATCTCCAGATCTGGAGCCCGGCAGCCGGCCGAAATATCCCGATGCGCCAGGTGCTCGCCGGTTTCGAGACCGTGTGGGAGGACGCGACTGTCTTCCGCTGGAACCGCACCCGAACGATTCGTGTTCACGCAGACCCGGACGGAGAGCTGCCCAGCGAGCTGTTCGAGCGTGCCAAACCACGCATCGAACGGGCCCTCAGGGTCGACGTGGCGGCCCATAGCGGGAAGAACTTCGGGGACAGGGATCCGCTAGAGACGCTGACCGCGACAACCATCCCGGTCGTCGACATGGACCAGATCCCACTCAAGGACATGCCCGGCTACTTCATCGCCTGGGGTGGCGAGGCGGAGGACGGCGCCCGGGCTCAGGCCGGGCTGGCGCGGACCCTGCCGATCTTCTTCGGCCTGATGGTCCTGATCGTCGTCCTGCTGTTCAATTCGATCAAGAAGACGCTCGTCATCTGGCTCACCGCGCCGTTGGCGATTATCGGAGTGACCGCCGGACTGCTGCTTTTCAACCAGCCCTTCGGTTTCATGGCCCTACTCGGGTTACTGGCCCTGCTCGGGATGCTGATCAAGAACGCCATCGTCCTGGTGGAGGAGATCGGCCGTCAGATCGAAACCGGGAAGGACCGCTTCGAGGCGGTCCTGGACTCGGGTGTGTCGCGAATGCGGCCCGTCATGATGGCGGCCGCAACCACGATCCTCGGAATGATCCCGCTGCTCACCGACGCATTCTTCATCTCGATGGCGGTGACAATCATGGTCGGACTACTCGTGGCGACTGTCCTTACGCTTATCGTGGTGCCGGTGCTCTATACGATCTTCTTCAGGATCCCGTTCGGCGGGGACGAGGCGCCCGAGGCCGTGGCGGTCTCGCCCGAGCCTGTCGCGCCATCACCGTACGAGGCTCCGGCTCCGGCATGAGGCCAGGCTCAAACAAAGGCTGAGAAGCCCGGATCGAGCCGATGCCGTAGCCATGGCCCTCGGCCACGAAACCCATTTTCGTCGCGCAGCTTTTTGGAGAGTTGGTCGATGCCGGCCCCTTCGACGCGGCGCCCGTCGACAATCCGAACTCAGTGGGAGGCGGAGCATGCTCGAAGAAGGCCATTTCTACTTCAACAAAGCTGCCGACGTACTGGACCTTTCCAGCAAGATTCGAGCGATCCTGCTCGCTCCGAATCGCATCGTCAAGGTCGAGCTCGTTACGGAGGACGACCAGGGTCAGCTCATGCACCACTTCGGATTTCGCGTGCAGCACAACAGCGCGCGCGGGCCAGCCAAAGGCGGCTTGCGCTTTCACCCGAGCATGGACGAGGAACACGCCACCGCCCTTGCCAATCTGATGACGTGGAAGACGGCCGTCGTGGACGTGCCGTTCGGCGGCGCCAAGGGCGGAATCAATTGCGATCCATACAACATGAGCGAGGCCGAGCTTTACGAGGTCACAACCGCATTCGTCAGGGGCATCAAGGAAGTCATCGGCCCAACCATGGACATCCCGGCGCCGGACGTAAATACCAACGCCAAGATCATGGGCTGGATCATGGACGCCTACTCCAGCTACTACGGATTCTCCCCGGGCGTCGTGACCGGCAAACCGTTGCAGCTCTTCGGTTCGCCCGGCCGCGACGAGGCGACTGGACGGGGGGTCATGTATGTGCTCGACGAGGTGCTGAAGGACCAGGGAAGTTCCATTGCCGACGTCACGGTCGCGCTACAAGGCTTCGGCAACGTGGGCAGCCACGCGGCTCGTCTCATCGCCGAACGGGGGGGTAAGATCGTGGCCGTGGGAGACCACATGGGAGGCGTGTGTCGGACGGACGGTCTCGATGTCGTGAAGCTCATAGAGTGGGCGAAGGACCATAGGACGGTTGCAGGCTTCCCTGACGCCGACGCGTTCGAGAGCTCGGAGGTCGTGACGTGGGACGCCGACGTCCTGATTCCAGCGGCACTCGAGGACGCCATCACGCGAGACAACGCCGGCGACGTGCGCGCTACGTGCATCGTAGAGGGGGCCAACGCACCTACGACTCCGGAGGCGGACGAGATCCTGCATAAGAAAGGCGTCACCGTCGTGCCTGACATCCTCGCCAACGCCGGTGGTGTGACCGTCAGCTACTTCGAGTGGGCGCAGAACATCCAACAGTTTCGCTGGGAGCTGGATCGGATCAACCAAGAACTCGAGAAAACCATGCGCCGCGCGTATGCCGCCGTCCGACAGACAGCCCGAGAGAAGAACCTCGACCTGCGGACCGCGGCGTTCGTTCTCGGAATCCGGCGCGTGAGCGAGGCCGCGATCTCCCGCCGCTACGTGAAAGAACAGATCTAACGGCGAGGAGTCCGACGTCACGATCGAGAGTGTCATTCAGCCGCTGGAGGCCGTGTTCGCACCTTTGTTCTTCGTGCTGATGGGGATGCAGGTGAATCTCGGCACCCTGGCGGAACCCTCGGCGTTGACCGCGGCCCGGGTCATGACTCTCGCCGCGGTCGTGGGGAAGGCGGCAGCCGGGTGGTCGGCAGGCGCGGCGTGCGATCGCCTCACCGTGGGACTGGGGATGATCCCGCGTGGCGAAGAAGCGCTCCTGTTGATCTGTGATCGGGATTGCTGCACTCGCCGATCGGATTGTCTCATGATAGGGTTGGGCCATGATCGAGGCTCTGCTTTCCATTCCAACTCTCGTCGGGGCCCTGATCGCTAAAGGGCTTACGACTGCCGCTTGTCACGAGGTTTCGCACTGAAGAGACGGACGCGGACATAAGGGAGGCCAGCACCAGTCGAGCAGCACCGGCTCCAACCGATGGCGCCGGTTAACGCGAAAGGATGACCATGTTCAGCGACCGACGCGTTCCGCTTCAATCACGCTACGTCTCGGCTGCGGCCCTGGCGCTGGCCGTCGTGGTTGCGGGCTGCGGACCGATGGAGGTCCGCGTGCCGCGCGTGACCCAGCCCAATACCGGAAAGCACCAGTACGGCAAGTTCGTCTGGTTCGATCTCGCGACCAGCGATGTCGATGCGGCGAAGCGCTTCTACGGAGAACTGTTCGGGTGGGTGTTCTCCGACCTGCCGGAGGGAGAGGTACGCTACACCGTGGTCGAGAACCGAGGCCGGATGATCGCCGGGATCGTGGCCGACCCGGAGGCGGAAGGTGACGCCTCGCTGTGGATCGGCTCGATCTCGGTCCCCGACGTCGACCGCGCCGCTCAGCAGACGAGCGATGCCGGGGGCGTAGTGCACGACCCGCCGCAGGAGCTCGCGGACCGCGGCAGGACGGCCTTCGTCACCGATCCCCAGGGCGCGGCCGTGGCGTTCCTTCGGGCGACCGGCGGAGATCCGCCCGATCGGGAGCCGTCGGCGGGTGACTTCGGGTGGGTCGAGCTCTGGACTTCGGACCTCGCCGGCTC
>JAUVMT010000176.1 GCA_030600085.1 Gemmatimonadales bacterium
CGCTCCCGTAGAGGGACGCATCACCCGCGAACCGCTGCATCGGCCAGCCGCGGAGAGTCTCGTTTCCGCCGATGTAGGCCAGATCGTAGAACGGAGCCAGACCCCAGACCTTCTTGCCCCCCACCCGAACGGCGAACTCGGAATTCCGGAGCTTGAATGGGAAGCCCACGCCGCTCGCCAGCTCCGCGGTGCCGTACGGTTCGATGACATCCAACACCGCGGGGTAGAAGCCGCCACCGACGTGCAGCCAGAGGTGCGGGGCAGGCTCGGCGGGCTCGAACAGCCCCGGCCGGCGGGTCTGGAGATCGAACCTGAGCAACGTCCCCAGGGACGTGAAGACGTCCGCGCCGTAGGGGTTCAGCTGCCCGACGAGGCGATCCGGGTCGTCGGACGTGTTGGAGTACCCGCCGGCCACGACGAGGGCCAGATCAGCCAGCGGCCCGAAAGACCAGCCGAGGCCGCCCTCTCCCCTGAGAACCGTCTGTCTGACGTCGAAGAAATCGTCTCCGCTTCCGAGCCCGGGAGGAAGCTCCGTGTCGTTGCCGACGCCGTAGAAGTGCAGGATCTCGAGACTCGACAGGTAGACGTCGATCGGCACGAAGAGTGAGGAGTTCTCGGGCCGGAAATCAGCCTGGAACCGGAGCGCTCCCCTTCCCTTGGTCGCGACCCTGCCCTCGAGCTTGATCTTCGAGGCGTACGGATCCTTCCGGAATCCGTAGTCGAACCACGTGTAGCCGTAGCCGAGAACAAGGAAGTAGTCCGGGCTGTAGCCGATCGTCCCCATCCCGTACCCCATGCCGCCCCAGTGCCTGGGCGGAGGCTTGGACTCGGGCGGCGGAATCAACGGCGCATCGGGATACGGCCTGGCGTTGATGCCGCCGCTTCGCTCCCCCGTCACCCGGTTGCTGCCTCGCCAATCGTACAGCCTCACGTTCCCGGTTCGGGTCGCGAAGTGGAACTCGTCGTCTCCCGGACCTCCGATCACCCGCACCTTGATGGGGAAGCCGCGTTCCCCGCGGAAGACCACCCGGTCATCACCGCCGTGCAGGTAGAGGCGGATCTCGCTCGTCTCGCCTCTCTCGAAGCGGCGGCGGAAGTACGGCTCCGAGCCGGGCTCCGCCGACCGGATCGAGACCTCGACGCCTCCCCCGCCGAGGGCCGTGGACACCTCGGCGATCTCGGCCGCGTCGGTCGCGTGCACGTACGGTTCCCGTGCCAGCAGGGCATAGAGCTCGGAGCTCGCTTTCGGAAGGTCGTTGCGGCGGCTCGCGAGAGAGTTGAAGACGAACTCGCCTTCCACCGCCTGGATCGCGGGCGGAAGTCGCGCCACCGCACCCTCGATCACGCTGTCCGGCAGCTTCGAGGCCAGCGAAGCCGCGGTGCTGTCCCAGGCGGACCGCTCCAGCTCCGTCAGGAAGCGGCGGTCCTGGAAGCGGGCGTTGTAATGGAGGTTGAGAACGTTGCCGTACTTCTCCCCAAAGGTCGAGACGGCCGGAAACCGCTGTCGACCCAGGCTCGGGATGAGGCCGTCGAACTTGGCGAACGCCTGATCCCGGTCCTGGGGGATCGGCCGCCAGCCAGGGGTCGAATCGGCGAAGCTGGCCCACTTCCACTGATCCGCATGACGGTCCCAATCACCGACGAGCATGTCCAGGAGTCGGGCGGTGAGGTAGGCGCGCGACTCCACGCGCTCGGCCGGGCTTCCCTGAACGAGCTCCAGGAGCTCCTCGGAGCCGATGACATCCTCGGCGCCGGCAAACGCCGCGATTGCCTCCTCTTCGTCCACCGGCCGCTCCTGAAGCAGCCCCAGCACTCCCGCGAACTCGTCACGGAACTCCCCCAGCGAGGCATCGTCGGGCAGCACCCAAAGCGTCGGGCGAGCGTGGGGAACACCGGCAGCAACGAGCAACGAATCGGCGACGAGGGCGCTGGCCGGAAACTGGGTGCTCATCTGATCCTGGGCGATGCTCTCCACGAAGGTGCCGCGCAGGAGCTCGGGGACGAGCGGCGTCGCGTTCTTGTAGACGGAGCGGAAGGCGTAGGGCCGTCCGTCCTCCCCCGCGAACCAGAGAGACCTGGTCTGGAGCCCTCCGCCGGCGCTCAACGGCGTGAGTCCGCCCGCGTAGACCGAAAGGTCCAGGACGGGAACTCGAATCGAGGACGTCCAGGCGTCCCGATAGTGGGCGCCCCACAGGAAACGGTGGAAGCCGCCAGCTGCGTAGTCCGGGCCTGGAACGACGAGGATCGTGTCGACCGGAGCGGGAGCCACGCCCTGGGCGTCCACCCGGGGCGCCGCCAGGAGCGATAGAGAAGCTCCGAGGGCCAAGATCGATCCGAGTCTCATGTCGCCATCTCGATCCTATCCGGAGTCAGGCCGACGGTGGCCGGCCTCGATAAAGTAGCGGCGGGAGGCCTCGGGCGAACGCCACTCATGTGGGGGAAATGCCCGACAACCGGTCGCAGGCTCCTCCCGATAGGCCCGAACGCCGTATCCTCCTAGCCTGTTGAGGAGTCTTAGAGGTGGATCCGATCCATCTCCGAGCGCACCCCGAGGCAGGAACGAAATCGACGTGAAGAGGCGAGAAGCGTTCGACGTCTGCGTCATCGGCACGGGAGCCGGTGGCGGCGTCATGGCTCGGGAGCTGACGGCCGCCGGCTTTCGAGTCGTCGCGCTCCAGCGGGGACCCTACCTCCGCAACCAGGACTTCGTGAGCGACGACGAGCTCCGAGCGGTCCGGCTCTTCTCGCCCGACCAGATCGAAAGCTGGCGGCGGACCCCGAACAGCCCGACGGAGACCGGACGCTTCAACTACGTCGCCCACTGCGTGGGCGGGACGATGACCATCTGGGCCGGCTGGAACTGGCGGCTCCGACCCGACGAGTTCAAGGTGCTCTCGACCGAGGGACCTGTGCCGGGAGCCAGCCTCGTCGATTGGCCGCTGGAGTACGAGGAACTGGAACCGTTCTACGACCGGGCGGAGTGGGATTTCGGCGTGTCCGGCGACGCCTCGGCCAACCGATTCGGCCCGCCGCGGAGGCGCGGCTTCCCCAATCCGCCGGTCCCGGAACGGACGGCGGCCCGGCGGTTCGCCCGTGGCACGAAGCGCCTGGGCTACCACCCGTTCCCCACCCCGATGGCGATCAACTCACAACCCTACGGCTCCCGGGCGGGCTGCCTCTACGGCGGCGCTTGCTCGGGCTTCGGCTGCCCGATGGGCGCCAAGGGCACGACGCTCTCGGTGGCGCTCCCGAGCGCCGAGGCGACCGGCCTGCTGGACCTTCGGCCGAACTCGCTGGCGTTTGAGATCACCCTGGGGAAGCACGGAGACGCGCGGAGCGTCCGCTATCTGGACCAGGAGACGCGACGCGAACGAGAGGTCTTCGCACGCCATATCGTCGTCGCCGGAAACGCCATCGGCACGCCACACCTTCTTCAGATGTCGATGACCGGAGCCTTTCCGGACGGCCTCGGCAACTCGAGCGGCCTCGTGGGCCGGAACCTCATGTTCCACGCGGTCGTCCAGGTCTCCTACGTGATCGACGAGCCGGCGCACGGCTTCGCCGGGCTCGAGACCCACATGGCGATCGACGACCTCCATCCGAGCGACCCCGGGCGCGGCTTCATCCGCGGCGGCGTCGTCATCGAGGCGAACTTCCCCCACAAGTTGCCGCTCTCCTACGCTCTGATCAGTCACAACGGCTACGGGAACGGCGCCCCGGCCTGGGGGCGTGACTTCAAGGACTACCTGCGGAAGTTTCCCCGAGTCGCCGGAGCGGCAGCGCTTCTCGAGGACCTGCCGATGGAGGAGAACCGGATCGACCTCGACCCCTACGTGAACGACGCGTACGGCCTCCCCATCCCACGCATCACCCATCGCCAGCACTCGAACGACCTGGCGATGGCCGCGTGGTACGAGAAGCGACTGCTCGAGATCGCCGACGCGGCCGGCGGCCAGGAAAGCTGGGTGCCGATCACCGTGACCGAGGACCAGCCCATGAAGGGTGGCTCGCACCTCATGGGCACCTGCCGGATGGGGAACGATCCGGAGCGTTCCGTCGTGGATCGCTGGTGTCGCAGCCACGACGTCCCAAACCTCTGGATCGTAGACGGCAGCGTCTTCCCGACCTCAGCCGGCTACAACCCCACGCTCACTATCCTCGCCAATGCATACCGGGTGGCCGAGCATTTCGTGAGCGAGGCGAAGAAGGGAGCGCTGTGATGCGCCGGTTGCCTCTTTCTGGCGGATTGACGAGGCCGTTCGGGCTGACGCGTCGGGAGTTCGTCGGCCGCAGCGCCGTGTGCGGGGGCAGTTTCTGGCTTCTGTGGACCCTTCCTCGTCCGCTGGCCCTCGAGGCGGCCCGCCAATCTACCGACCGCCTGGTCTTCTCGGAGAGCGAGTGGGAGCTCGTAGAGGCGATCACCGGCCGGATCATCCCCACCGACGAGGATCCCGGAGCCGTCGAAGCGGGCTGCGTCAACTTCATCGACAAGTCGCTCGCCTACGAAGAGGCCGGACAACGGGACCTCTACCACGTGGCACTCGAGGCGATCGACGACGCGGCGCAGGCCCGGTTCGGAGAGCGCTTCGCGGCCCTCCGATCGGAGCAACAGGACGAGGCGCTGCTCGCCGTCGAATCGGGGCAGCTTCCAGGGTGGCCATCCCGGACGTCCTCGCAGGAGTTTTTTCAGATACTCTGCACGCACACGATCATCGGATTCCTGGCCGACCCATCGTACGGGGGAAACCTGGACTATGCGGGATGGAAGGCGATCGGGTATCCCGGACCGCGGCACGAGTTCGGGGGCTACACGCCGGAGCAGATGATCGGCGAGGCCGCGATCCAGACGGTCTGGGGTAGCGAGATCGACTGACCGCGGCTAGCGGCCCTTTCTTCTTCGAACGCCTCTCGACAGCGCCGAGCGCGGCCGGTCATCCGAGCCGGCGCCGTTCTGGGCGGCGGGTCCCGGTCCCGGAGTCGGGGGCGTCGTCGTAGGCTCGTACTCCGGGACGATCTCCCGCTCGATGGTCTCGCCCGTGAGGGTCTCGATGTCCCGGACGAGGTGCCAGTCGTTGGGCGACATGAGGGTCACCGCTTCCCCGGTGTCGTCCCCGCGGGCGGTGCGGCCTACGCGGTGAACGTAGTCGCGCGGGTCGTCGGGAACGTCGAAGTTGATGACGTGCCGGATCCCACAGATGTCCAGCCCTCGCGCCGCCACGTTCGTCGCGACCAGTACCCGCGTTTCCCCCGCGCGGAAGCGCTCCAGGCTCCGATCACGCAGACGTTGGGGCTTGCCG
>JAUVMT010000090.1 GCA_030600085.1 Gemmatimonadales bacterium
CGCGACCTCTGTGATCGACACCTCATCGGGTGCGATCGCGATGCCTTCGCCGTCCAGCTCCAGCTCGATGGGATCACCGGCTCGGAGACGGCGGGCCTGCTCCAGCTCGAGGTTCTGAACGAGCCGCGCTACCTCGGGGGTCGACGACCCGAACCGCGGGCCCAGTCGGCCGAAGTCGGGTTTCACGACGAGCCGCACAATATCATCGGTGTCGGAAAGAAACTCAACCCGTTTGACGTTCAATTCCTGGGCGAGAAGCTCCAGCACGGCCTGCGACGGCCGGCGCCCTCCGGGCACGACCGCTCTCAGCAGCCGGAGTGGCTGACGAACCCGCAGATTCTCCTGCTCGCGCGCCGCCCGGCCGAGAACGGCCAGCTCGCGCACATCCCGCATATCCCTCTCCAGATCCCGGTCGATCCGTCCCGCCGAGACCGGATAATCCACCAGGTGCACGGAGTCTCCGACCAGGGCCCGGTGGATCCAGTCGGCGAAGAAGGGAGCGAACGGCGCCAGGAGAGCCGCGGTCGTCCGCAGCGTCTCGTGCAGGGTGGCGAAGGCGTCGCGTGCGGCCTGCTTGGCTTCCGCATCGGGCCGCGTCGCCCAGAAGCGGTCGCGCGACCGGCGAACGTACCAGTTGGAGAGCTCGTCGACCACGAACCCGGAGAGCCTACGGGCCGCCCGCGTCAGCTCGTAGCCCTCGAGCTCCTCGCGTAGCTCCTCGGCGAGCGAGTCCGTGCGGCTGAGGAGCCAGCGATCCATCACGGAGCGCTCCGATGGCGGCCGCGCGCCGGAATCCTCGTGCGTCCACCCCTCCAGCCCCGCGTAGAGCGAGAAGAACCGGTAGGTGTTGCGTAGCGTGGCGAAGAGCTTGCGCTCCACATCGCCGATGCCGTCCGGGTCCCAGCGCTTCGGCAGCCAGGGATTGCTGACCGACATCAGGTAGTAGCGGAGGGCATCGGCGCCGTGCCGGTCGATCGCCTTCCACGGGTCCACGACGTTGCCGCGCGACTTGGACATCTTCTGCCCTTCCTGATCCAGGATCAGGTCGTTGACGACGACGGCGCGGTAGGATGTCTCGTCGAACAGGAGCGTCGAGAGCGCGAGCAGGGAGTAGAACCACCCTCGGGTCTGATCCACTCCCTCCGCGATGAAATCGGCCGGGAAGTGGACTTGGAACTCCTCCTCGTTCTCGAACGGGTAGTGCCACTGCGCGTATGGCATCGAGCCGGAATCGAACCAGGCGTCCAGCACCTGCGGGATCCGGCGCATCCGCCCCCCACAACCCTCTGACCGGCAATCCCACTCGAACTCATCGATGTCGGGACGGTGCGGATCGAACTCCGACGACAGCGCCCCGACCCGCTCCGCCAAGGCCTCGTAGGAGCCCAACACCTCCCGGTGTTCCTCGTCCGTATCGCAAACCCAGATCGGCAGCGGCGTGCCCCAGTAGCGATCCCGGGAGAGCGACCAGTCGACATTGTTGGCCAGCCACTCGCCCATGCGTCCCGTTCCGATCTCGGCCGGGTTCCAATCGATCGAGGCGTTGAGCTCCTCCAGCCGCCCCTTGACGGCCGTCGTGCGTGCGTACCAGGCGTCCCTAGCCATGTAGAGCAGCGCGCTGTCGCAGCGCCAACAGTGCGGGTAGCTGTGGGGGTATTTCTCGGACCGGTAGAGAAGATCGTGCTCCGTCAGCCACGCCAGGATTCCGCGCTCCACGTCGGGATCCTTCACATGACCTCCGGCGAGCCCGCCGGGCACCCGCTCGACGAAACGACCCTCGCCATCCACCGAGTGCTGCATCGGCAGGCCGGTCTGCGCGCCCAGGCGGAAATCGTCCTCGCCGTACATGACGGCCGTATGCACGACCCCCGTCCCCTCGTCCATCGTCACGAAGTCGGCGGGCAGGATCGTCCAGGCTGCGTTCGCATCCTCCGCGCCCTCCGCGTCGACGGCTCCCGGAAAGAGCGGCTCGTACCGTCGACCCACGAGATCCGTGCCCGTCATCACTTCCAGCACCTCCACCTCGTGCCGGAGCGTCAGCTCCATCAGCGGCCGGGCCAGGATGAAGACCTCTCCCGGTTCCGCGAGCGCCCTTCCGCTCCCTCCGCTCCCTCCATCCCGAGCCCCTTGCACGCGGACCTTCACGTACTCGATCTCATCGCCGACGGCGAGTGCGACGTTGCCCGGAAGGGTCCAGGGGGTCGTGGTCCAGCTGAGGACGCGCGCTCCGTCCGGGTCGCCGGTCAGGTGGAATTTGACGAAGACGGCGGTATCCACGACGTCGGCCCACCCCAGCGCCACCTCGTGGCTGCTGAGGCCCGTCCCGCAGCGCGAGCAGTACGGAACGACCTTGTAGCCACGGTAGAGCAAGCCCTTTCGCTCGATCTCCGAGATCGCCCACCACACCGATTCCACGTACTCGTTGGTGCAGGTGACGTAGGCGTTCTCGTAGTCAAGCCAGTATCCGATCCGCTGTGAGAGCCGCTCCCAGTCGTCCTTGTAGGTGAAGATCCCTTCCCGGCACACGCGGTTGAACTCGGCGATGCCCAGCTCCTCGATCTGCGCCTTCCCCGAGATCCCCAGCTGACGCTCGGCTTCCAGCTCCACGGGCAGGCCGTGCGTGTCCCAACCGGCGATCCGCGTCACGTGGTGCCCCGTCATCGTCCGGTAGCGGGCCACCAGATCCTTGATCGTCCTGGAGATGATGTGGTGTACGCCTGGGCGCCCGTTGGCGGTCGGCGGACCCTCGTAGAAGACGAACTCGGGGTCACCCTCTCTCGCGCGCAGGCTCGCGTGGAAGGTGTCCTCCTCCTCCCAGATCCGGAGGATCCCCTCTTCCAGCGCCGGGTGGCTCGCGGGGAGCTCGGGGTACGTCATCGCATCACTCTCGACGTTCTCGTCATGTCGTCATCGCGGCGTCGGCCAGATTCAGTCGCCCTCACCGGCCTCGGAGAGCCGCGCGACCACGGCGCGCACCAGTCGCGTGAGCACCGGCTCCGCCTGCTGGGCGGTCGCGATGATCTTGGAGACGTCCACCGGCTCCAGCGCGTCAGGCAGGGCCATGTCGCTGATGATCGACAGGCCGAGGACACGCAGCCCCGCATGTCGGGCCACGATGACCTCCGGAACGGTGGACATGCCGACGGTGTCCGCGCCGATCCCGCGCAGCATCCGGTACTCGGCCGCCGTCTCCAGGCAGGGACCGGCCACCGCCACGTAGATGCCCTCGCGCAGCGTGATTCCCAGACGCATCGCCTCCTCGCGGGCGATCGCCCGAAGCCCGGCGTCGTACGGCTCGGACATGTCCGGAAAGCGGACGCCCTGCTCCAGGTTCGGCCCGACGAGCGGGTTGTCGCCCATCATGTTGATGTGATCGCTGATCAGGACCAGATCGCCGTCGCACCAGAGCGGATTCATGCCGCCGCACGCGTTGGACACGATCAAAGCCTCGGCGCCGAGCTCCCTCATGACCCGGATCGAGAGCGTGACCTGCTGCATGGAGTAGCCCTCGTAGCGGTGGAAACGACCCTCCATTGCCACGACATTCACGCCCTCCATCGCTCCGAGGATCAGCCGGCCCGCGTGGGACTCCACGGTCGAACGCGGAAAGCCGGGGATCTCCTCGTAGGGAATCGAGGCCTCGACCTCGATCTCGGCGGCCAGGGCGCCGAGGCCCGTGCCCAGCACGATCCCGATCTCCGGACGAAAATCGGAGGCCACTCGGATCGCTTCCGCGGCGCCACGTACCGTCTCCATCGTGATCTCGTTCGTCATCGTCTCGACACTCGTCAGCCGGTCTCTCCGGGCCGTGGGCCGATCAACACCGTGCCCAGCCTCAGGCGCGTGCTCCCCTCCTCCACGGCGATCTCGAAGTCGTTGCTCATCCCCATCGACAGGGTCCTGGCCTCGAAGCCGGAAACCTCCCGACCACAGCGCTCGAACAGCTCCCGCGTACGCCGGAACACCCCGCGCAGCACTCCCTCGTCCGAGGTGAACGGAGCCATCGTCATCAGGCCCGCGACCTTGAGTCGCTCCAACGCCAAGATCTCCGGGGCAGCCTGCAGGACCTCCTCGCCCGCGAAGCCGCCCTTGGTCGCCTCGCCCGAGGTGTTCACCTCCAGCAGGACCTCCAACTCCTCGCGCTCCGCTCGCTCTGACTCGCTCGCCAGCTTCCGGGCAAGCCGCAGCGAGTCGACCGATTCGATGACGTCGAACAGCTGAACCGCCCGCCCGGCCTTGTTCCTCTGGAGATGGCCGATCATGTGCCACCGGATCCCGAGCCGATCCAGCTCGCGGAACTTCAGCTCCGCCTCGTCGACCCGGTTCTCGCCGATGATCGGAAGGCCGCTCGCCGCCACGTCTCGCAGCACGGAAGCAGGATGCCCCTTCGTCACCGCCACGATCTCGACGTCCGCTCCCGACCGTCCGGCCCGAAGCGCCGCCTCTTCGATCCGCCCCCGCACCTGGGCGAGGCGTCGCTTGATCTCGCTCATGCCCTTATTCGCGCCGAAGGGACCGCACCACCGCTTCCAAGGGTCCACAAAAAAAGAGCCGCCCGCGGCGCGAGCGGCTCTGTCGTCCTTGGCTCCGCCGGTTGGCTCTATCGAACCTCGAACGTAATGGCCTGGGCCACCCAGACCGGGGTCTTCTTGTCGCGGTTCTTGGCCGGCGAGAACTTCATCTTGCCGGCCGTGCCCATCGCGGCCTTGTCCATCGCGTCGTAGCCGCTGGTCTTCTGAACCTGCGTCTTCTGAACGGCGCCGTTCTCATCGATGTAGATCCACAGCACCACCGTGCCCTCGATGCCCGCCTCGCGCAGTTGCGAGGGGTAGAGGCGCTGGAGGAGCTTCTGGATGTCTCCGGGATTCGTCAGCTTCGGCGGCACGTCGTAAGGAATGAACGACGGCCGGTCCGCCGGGCTGCCCGTCTTCGGCGGCGGCGGCAGGTTCTCCACGGGGTTCGACTCGAACGTGGTCGGGGCGATCGTCACGTCTTCCAGGATGTCCGCCGCGCTTACCTTCGGAGTGGCCGGCCGCGAGATCTGCTCGGGCGGCGGCGGAATCTGGACTTCCGGCGGCAGCTCGATCGTCTCCAGCGGATCACCCGCACCTGACAGGTCGGCGGCCTGCAGCTTCGGGAAGAAGGCGAAGAGCGCGAAGTGGACGGCGACGGCGCCAATCAGGCCGTAGGACAGCCAGTTCGAAGCGTTTCGCTTGAAGGCGTCATTGGCGGTTTCATGAACGGCGTGTACTTCGGTCTGTTGGGACATCGGCACGTTCCTCCCTACCTCCTGGGGCGTGTCATGCGTTGCTCCATGCGGGTCGCAAACGTCACCCTCACCGCCCCCGCCGCCTGAAGCTGCTTCGTAATCGTGTTGATCTTGCTATACGGAACGTCGCGGTCTCCACGAATCGCGATCACGATCTCCCGGTTTTCCGCGTACAACGGACGAATGATCTGGGCGATGTCCTGGTCCGCGATCGCCTGGTCGTTGATCCACACCTGAGAGTCGGTGTCGATCCAAAGGTGCAGGATGTTCTTCCGCTTCTCATCGATCTTCCTCGTGGCCTCGGCGCTCACCCAGTCGATGTCCCGCTTCTTCTCCCGCCGGAACACCGTCGTCACCATGAAGAAGATCAGCAGCAGGAATGCGATGTCCGCCATCGACGACGACGGAATGTCACTGCTGGTGCCCGACCTTCGCTTGAAACCGCCCGCTTTCACTGCCATATGGTCACTCTCCTACCATCTGCAGTGAGATGCGTTCCGCGCCCGCCTTCTTAACCTCGTCCAGCACGTTGATCATGTGGCGGTAGGGGGCCGTCGGGTCCGTCTTGATCGCCGCGATCAGGTTCTCGTTCGCCGCCAGCTCCTGCCTGAGGATTCCCTCCACCTGCCGATAGCCGACGATCTGTTCCTGCTCGCTCTCACCTCGTCGAACCACGACCGAGCCATCCGGCTGGATGATGAGGAAGAGGATGTTCTTCGGAGAGACCTCTTGCTCCTCCTTCTCTTCGGGAAGGACGATCGGGAGCCCCTTCTCCTCGTTGAACACCGTGGTCGTCAGGAAGAAGACCAGAAGAAGGAAGGCGATATCCGCCATCGACGCCGTGGGAATCTCGTCGGAGACGCGCTGCTTGCGGTTCAGAATCGGCATGGAAAGCCCCTGGAAGAACCTTACCCCTGGATCCGTTCGCTCGACCCCTGCCCCTCGGCGTCGAGGCGCGTGTCCAGCGACCAGACGAGATCGAGCACGGCTTGCGCACCTTCCTCCATGTCCGCCACCAACCGGTCGATGCGGGTCACGAAGAAATTGTACGCCACGTTCACCGGAATGGCGATCGACAGCCCGGTGGCCGTCGTGATCAGAGCCACCTTGATGCCGCCCGCCACGAGGCCGGGCTCCACCTGTCCGGCAATCTCGATCGCCTGGAAGGCCAGGATCATCCCGATGACCGTGCCGAGAAAGCCGAGCATCGGGGAGACGTTCGCGATCGTCGCCAGCACGGGGAGACCTCGCTCGAGGAAGCCGAGCTCGATCGATCCCGTCGTCGAGATCGCCTTCGCCACGTCGGAGCCCGTGTGCTTCTCCTGGACGCGACGCAGACCCGCTAGAAGGATCGCTGCGACCGGTCCTCTGGTCTCCTCCGCCGTGCGGATCGCGTCGTCCAAGCGGCCTCTCCCGCCCAGCATCTCGATCTCCTCCAAGAGCTTCTGAGACTCCCGGTGGGCGACGAAGAGGGTCCAGCCCTTGGCGATGATGACCCCGAGAGCGACCAGTGAGCAGAGCACGAGGGGGTACATCATAAAGCCCCCGTCCGAGAACAACGTGAGGAGCTGATAGCTGGTGTCGACCTGCTGCAAGCTACCTGCCTCCCAAAGGAGTGATGAGAGCCCGACGCCTCGGACGCTTCAAGGCGAAAAACAGACGAAAATATTAAAGTCCGGGCCGGATCGCGTCAAACGGCGAGCTCGGAGCTCCGATCCGCGCCTGCGGCCGCTTCACCCGGTGCCGCTCCTTCTTCCAACCCGCCTCCGGATGGCGCTTCGTCCGCGCGAGACACCTGGTTTTCACCGATCTCGGGCGCGCCTCCGGTCGGCGGCACCGTGGTCCTGGCGCGACCCGTCTGCATCATGTCCCGCCAGCGTGCACCTTCTCGGGGAGGGCCAGCCTCTAAGGACCGTCCGCGTGAAAGATGGGCGCGCAGCCGGTCCTGGTCCAGGCCGCGGAAGAGCTGACCGCCCGCCGCCAGCGATATCTGGCTTGATTCCTCCGAGATCACGACGACGTAGGAATCCGTCTCCTCCGATAAACCGATCGCCGCCCGGTGACGCATCCCAAGCGTCTTGTCACGCACGGGATATTGGGTGAGGGGAAGCGGCGCGCCCGCCGCGATGATCTTGTCGCCGCGAACGATCACCGCCCCGTCGTGCAGCGGGGAGTACGGCGTGAAGATCGTCGTGAGCAGGTCGGCCGATACATCCGCCTCGAACCGAGTTCCCCGCTCCGCGTACTCGCCGAGCCCTACCTCCCGCTCTAGCGCGATCAGGCCACCGATCTTGGCGCGCGAGAGGCGCTCGGAGGCCTTGACGATCTCCTCGAGCACCTCGCTCTCTTCGAACCGGGCGAAGATGTTCCATAGTCGGCTCCGTCCGAGCTGCGCGAGCGCGTTCCGGAGCTCGGGCTGGAAGACGACGATGAGAGCGAACACGCCGTACGTGAACGCTTGCGACAGAATCGCCGTGATCAGGCCCAGCTCCAACAGCTGAGCCACGGCGTACACGGCGACCAGCAGGACGAGGCCCACGAGGATCTGAAACGCCCGCGTGCCGGTCCAGAGAACCAGGATGCGGTAGATGAGATAGGAGACGATCACGATCTCGATCACATCCTTCCAGTCGAGCTGGAGGAAACCGAGATACTCCAACAGCGTCCCCATCATCCGGCCTTCATCACCATCATCAGCCGACCATCATCATCCGACCAGCTTGTTGAATCGAATTCGCCATGTCCAGAGCGCGACGCAACGCCCGCACGTCGTGAACCCGGAAGAGGTGGGCACCGCGCTCGAGCGCCACGACGCACGCGGCTATAGTCGCCTCGAGCCTCTCCTCCACGGACAGCGCCAAGACATTGCCGATAAACGACTTACGGGATGGACCCACCATAATCGGCCGACCCAGGGAGCGAAGCTCGCCCAACCGGGCCAGCAGGCGAAGGCTCCCCTCTGGCGACTTCCCGAAGCCGATGCCCGGATCCACGACGGTCTGCGAGGGC
>JAUVMT010000040.1 GCA_030600085.1 Gemmatimonadales bacterium
CGCAGAGGCCGATCGCGAAGAGGCAGGCTGTGAGCGGGCCGACGGGCAGAAGGGCCCGATATCCAGGCGTGCGGCGCATAAAGACACTCCGGTGCCAGGAAGGTTCGTGGGGTTCGAAGCCGCGATCTCGCCGCGGCCACTCGTTGACAGGTCGACGACAGAATCGGAGCAGGTTAGCCCACCGGCACGTGGCGGGCCAGCATGATTCCGCCCGGTTGGAACGCCGAGAGCGGGACCTCCTGTTCCCACGCTGGCGCCTACCGCGGCTGAGGGGCAGGAGCGACACCGGCCCTTCGTCCGACCTCGCTTCGCCGGAGCCGGTGCGAGCGATGTGCGCCATAGTGATGGCGTTAACACAAAGCTATTTACGTACTATTATGTGAGGTGACGCTTTAAACAATGGACAGCTATCGTGGACCCGGGCATGGCGCGTGCAGATGGGGTATATTTCGTTGTTCGCGTACTGCGGGTATACTCAGGTGGCGTGCGACGCACTCCGTAGAGCGCGATCGGCGCGCCCGCGGCCGGAACGGTCCGGCGGCGGGAGCCACCACGAGTGGGAAGAAGCCAATGAGCGCAGCCAGATCGGTCCCTACCTCGGCCCTGGCCTTGAGCTTGGTCTTCGCGGCATGTGCCGGAGAAGGCGAGGGCGATGCGGCGCGAGGCACCGGCGACGCCGAGGCGGGCCAGCCGACCGCCGAATCCGCCGAGGGCGACCAGCCTGCCAACCCACTCCTGAACCCGGCCAGCGAGGCGATGAACCAGAGCGCTCCCGACGTATTTCAGGCGAGATTCGAGACCAGCAAGGGCGACTTCACGATCGAAGTCCATCGCGACTGGGCGCCGAACGGCGCCGACCGGTTCTACAACCTGGTCAGCAACGGCTTTTACGACGACGTCCGGTTCTTCCGCGTTCTGGATGGCTTCATGGCGCAGTTCGGGATCTCCGGAGATCCCCAGGTGTCGGCCGTGTGGCGGGTCCGGGCGATTCCGGATGACCCCGTCCAGCAATCCAACACGCGAGGGTACGTCAGCTACGCGATGGCGGGACCCAACACGCGGACGACACAGATCTTCATGAATTACGGTGACAACTCACAGCTGGACGGACAGCTCTTCGCCCCGTTCGGCGTTGTAGTGAGCGGGATGGAGGTGGTCGAGGAGCTCCACTCCGGCTACGGGGAAGGAGCGCCCCGCGGTGCCGGCCCGAGCCAGGGCCGAATCCAGGCGGAGGGGAACGCGTACCTGGAGAGCGAGTTTCCGCAGCTGGACTACGTGGAGCGAGCCTCCATCATCGACGCCCCTGCAGGCGACTGAGCCGGGCGACCCTTGGAAGCGATGCAGGAGAGGATACTGGAGCAGGCGCGCGTTTTGGTCGTCGACGACGACGCCCAGAACGTGCGGTACATCAAGGACGTCCTCGAGTGGGCAGGGTACAAACAGGTCAAGGGAACCACGCAGCCGACCGAGGTGCTCTCACAGATCCACCGCTATCGGCCCGATCTGATCCTGCTCGACCTCATCATGCCCGCGATGGACGGCTACGAGGTGATGGAGGTGCTGCAGGAGGAGCTGCCGCCTGACAGCTACCTGCCGATCCTCGTACTGACGTCCGACACGAGCCAGGAGGCGAAGAGACGGGCGCTGTCGCTCGGCGCCAAGGACTTCCTGACCAAGCCGTTCAGCCCGACGGAGATCCGGCATCGGGTCGCGAACCTGCTGGAGACGCGGTTTCTGCACCTGACGTGCAGGGACCAGGCGGCTCTGCTCGAGTCCGGCGCCTCCGGTAACGGAACCGACTTGCGCGGCGCGGCGGATGAGTTGATCGAGCGCCTCGCGCGTGTCTCGTCGTACCGTTCTGATCCATCCGGCGACCGATCCCGCGGCGTTGCCGCTCTGGCCGGACGGATAGCCGGCGCTCTGGGACAGCCCGGCTCCACGCTCGGGAGATTGGAGCGAGCCGCCCGACTGCACGACATCGGAATGGTGGCAGCTACGGGGCGCGCGGCACGGGCCGGTATGGATCGGGGAGAGGAGTTTCCGGCCCATACGGAAATCGGGGCCGGCCTGCTGGCAGGCAGCGAGCTGCCGGAGCTCCGAATGGCCGCGGAGATCGCGCTCTCGCACCACGAATGCTGGGACGGAAGCGGCTTCCCGGACGGATTGGGCGGCCAGGACATACCTCTCACGGCGCGAATCGTGGCGGTGGCCCTTGCCTTCACGACCGTTCGCGAAGAGGAACCCCTCGACGACGACGAGGCCGCACAGCGGGCCCTCGCGCGCGTCGAGGAGGAAGCCGGAAAGCGCTTCGACCCGGCCGTCGTCGATGCGCTCGCGGCTGTCGTGACCCGGGGAGTCGAGGCGCCCGCTTAGCCCGAGAAGGCGTTTCGGGAACGGAGGAGCCCGCAGCGCATGACCGTCCGAACGAAGCTCGTCGGCACCCTCGTCATCGTGAACCTCATCGTCATGGCGCCCTCCTTCTATGGGGTGCTCAAGCTCACCGATCTGCGCGATATCGTCCTGTATCGCCAGAGCGAGCTGGCTACCGCCTATCTCTCCATGGGACGGGTCGCGACGGAGCTCTCCGCGCTCGACAGGTTCCAGCGCAGCTACATCGTCGCCCCGAGTCAGGAGCTGAGGCTGGAGCTTCGGCGAGCGGTATCCAACGCCCGCTTCGATCTGTCGCAGCTCTCCGATATCGGCTACGACGAGGTGGCGGAACCCGTTCAGTCCCGGCTGGACACGCTGGAGGTGGCGTCCGAACGACTGGAGCGACTGGTCGCCGATGATCGGATCAACGAGGCGATCGCCTACTTCGACAGCATTCGGACGGTGTACGTGCGCACCGAGAGGCTCGTCGAGCGCATCGGAGCGTCGATCGATGCCAACGGGAGGCTGGATGCCCGGCGGGCCGTAGAGGTCAGCGTCTCCGCGGCCCAGCGCACCGTGATCGCTGTCTGGGTCTCGCTCGCCCTGGCCCTGGCTCTCGGTCTTGCCACCATCGGCAACCTCATGTCGCCGCTCGGATCCCTTCGCGAGGCGATGGCAAAGGTGGCCGGCGGATCGTTCGTCGCCAGCAGCGAGCTACCCTATGAGCGATCGGACGAGATCGGAGACCTCTCCAGGTCCTTCAGATCGATGACGGAGCGCCTCGACGAGCTGGATCGGCTGAAGGCGGAGTTCGTCAGCATCGCGAGCCACGAGCTCAAGACACCCATCCACATCATCAACGGCTACGCGGAGATGATGGAAGAGGGCACGTTGGGCGAGGTGTCCGAGAAGCAGCACGAGGCACTGCAGCGGATCGGGGACCAGGCGGCGCAGATGACCGAGAGGGTCAGCCAGCTGCTCAACCTCACCCGCTTCCTGGCCGGAGGCCTTCAGCTGGAGCTGGAGCACGTGCGAACCCGGGATCTCCTCACCGACGTCCGCCTCGCGTTCGAGATCCTGGCGGACCAGGAAGGGATCGACTTCAGCGTGGCCCTGGACGAGAGCGCACCGGAGGGCGTGGAAGTGGACCGGGTACGGGTCACGCACGAGCTCCTCGGCAACCTTCTCTCCAACGCCTTCAAGTTCACGCCGGCAGGCGGCAAGGTACTCGTGCGGGCATCGGGCGCGGACGACAGCCTCGTCTTTCACGTGATCGATACGGGGAAGGGAATTCCGCCGGAACAGCTACCCTACATCTTCGAGAAGTACTACCAGGCCGGCAGCGAGGGTCGGTCGGTGGGCGCCGGCCTCGGCCTCGCGATCGCCCGTCAGATCGTGGAGGCCCATGGCGGCCGGATCTCGGCGGAGAGCGGTCCCGACCGGGGGACCACGGTGGAGGTCATCCTCCCGGTTAAGAACGGGGCGCCGCCGGCCGCCTCGGTCGCTACCTGAGCAACGCTCCGCCCGCCAGCCCGGCTCCTAGAGAAACAGGAACTCGATCCCGAGGAGGATCCCCAGCTTGTGCCCCTTGCCGAGCTTGTCGGGAAGCTCCGGGAGGGGCTCGGGCAGCTTCACGTCTCCGAAGCTGAGGCCCGAGGCCTCCCCTGCGATCGAGAGCGCGACCCCATCGGTGAGCCAGAACTCAACGCCGATCGTCGCGCCGTACTCCACGCCGTCGCTGTCCGACTTGAAGGGGGTTTCCTCGGGCGGCGTGAAGACGTTGAAGTTCATACGCGCGTAGCTCACCCTCGCTCCAATGAACGGGGACACGCTCGATCGCTGAAAGAGGAAGTTGTAGCGAGGCTCGAAGAAGACGGTGATGAACTGGAAATCAGCCAGCGAGGGCTCGACCACCTCGCCCAGATCCGAGCCGGGCCAGGCGAGCTCGGTTCCGAATCCGATCGACACGCCGTTGCTCCACCTGTAGCGCATATCGAGATTGAGACCGAAGCCCCCCTGCACGGCGGAAAGGTCTCCGCCGCTGATGTCGACGTAGCCGCCCTTGAAGCCCATGCCGAAGCCGGAGCCCTGCGCCATCGCCCGGCCCGAGGCGAAGAGGATCCCGACCAGGGCCGCAATGATCCATCGCTTCCTCATGAGACTCCCCAGCTCGAGTCCGCGCGCAGAGCGCTTGTTGATAAGGGAAGACATGGCCAGAATCAACCTAATCCGAGGAACGCCCGAAACATAAGGATCTAAGATGCGAGTGCTCATCGTCGGCGGGGGCCAGGTGGGCTTTCAGCTGGCCAAGCGGCTGTCCGAAGAGGATCAGGATGTCGTCCTGATCGACCTCGATCCTCAGAAGACCTCGAACGTATCCGAGCAGCTCGACCTCCTCACCGTCACCGGGAACGGCGCGTCGCTTCCCGTGCTGGAAAGAGCCGGTCTGTCGGGCGCTGGGATGCTGCTGGCCGTTACCAGCCAGGACCAATCGAACATCGTGGCCTGCCTGCTGGCCTCCCAGTTCGACGTGGAGCTCCGAGTCGCCCGCATCAGCGCTCCCGAGTACTACGAGCCCGACAGCGCGCTCGCTAAAGAGCTGTTCGGAATCAATCTCGTCATCAGTCCCGAGCGGGAGGTCGCCTGGGAGACGCTGCAGTTGCTCGTCAGCGAGGCGGCCACGGAGTTCGTGCACTTCATGGATGACCGGGTGCGGCTCCTCGGGGTGCGGATTCGGGAGGGGGCTCCGGTGGTAGCGAAGTCGATGGCGCAGCTTGACCACGAGCTCTCCGATCTGCGCTTCGTAACGGTCGCTATCGTCCGCGATGGGAAGACCGAGATTCCCCGCGGCCCCAGCCGGATCGAGGCAGGTGACCAGGTCTTCCTCCTGGCTGCGACGGAGGACCTGCCCTCGATACCCAAGCTCGCCGGTTACGAGCAGTTCGAGCTGCGCCGCGTGATGATCGCCGGCGGCAGTCAGGAGGCGATCTACCTGGCGCGGCACCTCGCCGCCCAGGACGTCGACTGCACGATTCTCGAGCGCGAGCGCCGTCGATGCGTCGAACTTGCCGAGGCGCTCCCCGAAGCGCTCATCCTACACGGCGATGCACGGGATCCGGAGCTCTTGGAGATGGAGGGGGTGGAAGGCGTGGACGGCTTTGTCGCGTTCACGGGCAACGATTCCGTCAACATGCTGTCCGGGCTTCTGGCAAAGACGATGGGCGCCCGGAAAGTGATCACGCTGATCCACCGGCCCGACTACATACCGCTGGTCACCCGCATCGGGATCGACGCCGCCGTCTCCCCTCGGCTCTCCGCTGCGAACGCGATCCTTCGCTACGTTCGCCGCGGAGGCGTCCGAACCGTCGCGACTCTCAAGGGCGCCGACGCCGAAGCCATCGAGTTCGATATCGGAGACGAGGCTCCGATCCTCCACCGCCCGCTCAGGGATGTGAGCTTCCCCAAGCAAGGTGTGATCGGAGCCATCATCCGGGATGGCGAGGTGATATCGCCCCGGGGCGACGACGTGCTGCTGCCCGGCGACAGGGTCTTCGTGTTCGCCGCGCCGGCCGCTGTGCCGGAGATCGAGCGTTTGCTCGCGTGAGGCGTCGCCACCTCGTTCACGTCGTCAGCCTGATCCTGCTGGCGCTGAGCGGCGCTCTCGGGCTCACCTTCCTGGTCGCCCTCGCCTATGGGGATGGGGATGCCGGAGCCTTCTTCGTCTCGGGCGCTCTTCTGGTGGTCGTCGGCCTTCTCGGTTATTGGCGCACACAACTCGAGCGAGATCTCACCGTCAGGGAAGGCTACGCCGTCGTCTCTCTCGCCTGGCTTGCCGTCGGCGCCGCCGGGGCTCTGCCGTACGTGCTCTCCGGCACGATCCAGTCACCCGTAGCAGCGCTCTTCGAATCCGTCTCCGGATTCACGACGACCGGCGCGACCGTGTTCGCGCAGATCGAGGGGCTCCCGCACGGAATCCTCTTCTGGCGCTCGCTCACCCAGTGGTTGGGCGGGATGGGCATCATCGTGCTCGGGATCGCGATCCTGCCGTTCCTGGGCGTCGGTGGCATGCAGCTCTTCAAGGCCGAGGTCCCCGGTCCGACGCCGGAGCGACTTCAGCCCAGAATCGCCCAGACGGCGAAGCTCCTCTGGTACGTGTACGGGGCGATGACCGCGACGCAGGCCGTGCTCTATCTGCTCGGCGGGATGCCGCCGTTCGAGGCGGTCACGCATGCGTTCACGACGCTATCCACGGGCGGCTTCTCCCCCCGGAACGCGTCGATCGCAGCGTACGACTCTCCGTACATCCAGTACGTGACGATCCTGTTCATGTACCTGGCGGGCGTGAACTTCACGCTCCACTATCGGGCCGCCACCGGACGCCCCGGCATCTACCTTCGCGACAGCGAGTGGCGCTTCTTCACGGTCCTCGCCGCCGGGGCCGCCGCGCTGGTCCTCCTGGTGATCGTGAGCAGTGGGCTCTACGACCGGAGCGGCTTCGAGCTCGCCTTCCGGGATGCCCTCTTCCAGGTCGTGTCGATCATCACCACGACCGGCTTCGTGTCGGCGGACTACGAGCTGTGGCCGATCCCAGGGCAGGTCGTCCTGCTCCTGTTGATGTTCGTCGGAGGGATGGCCGGCTCGACGGCCGGCGGGATCAAGACACTCCGAATCTACGTCCTCGTCCGGCAAGCCCTGTCGGAGTTGAGCAAGAGCCTGCACCCGCGGGCGGTGATCCTCACGCGCGTGGGCGACCGGGTGGTGAAGGAAGACGTGCTTCTCAGGATCCTCAGCTTCGTCATCATCTATCTTGGTCTCTTCGCGCTTGGCGCGCTCCTGATGGCGATCCTCGGCCACGATCTCCCCACGTCCATCGGCGCGAGCGCGGCCAGCATCGGCAACATCGGCCCCGGAATCGGGGACGTCGGAGCCGTGGACAACTACGGATGGATGGATCAGGCGTCCCAGCTGACACTCGTGCTGCTGATGTTGGTCGGACGCCTCGAGATCTTCACCGTGCTGCTGCTCTTCCACCCCGGTCTCTGGCGACGAACTGGATGACGGCATAGGCTCACGTTCCGCCTCTTCCGAGAGCGCCGCGAGCCGCAGAAGAGCCGGCTGGCACCTCACAACGCATTGGACGCGAGCAAATGTCCGAACCCTCGACGCGGTCCTTCGTCCCCAAGGATTACCAGCCGCCACTTCCGAGCGACCGCTTCCTTCTCCACGACGCACCCTCCGACGAAGCCGTGCCGATGGACGTCCTCATTGTGGGAGGCGGACCGGCCGGGCTGGCGGCCGCCATCGAGCTGGCTCGCCTGGTGCGCCGGGATGCGGAGGAGGGCGGCGGGCTGGGCGAGATCGAGATCGGGGTGCTGGAAAAATCGGAAGCTCTGGGCGAGCACTGCCTTTCGGGAGCCGTCGTCGTTCCCGGCCCGTTCCGAGAGCTCTTCCCCGAGCTTTCGGACGAGGAGCTCCCGTTCCGCGGCCGGGTGCCAGCGGACCGGGT
This sequence comes from Gemmatimonadales bacterium, assembly GCA_030600085.1. GTDB lineage: Bacteria > Gemmatimonadota > Gemmatimonadetes > Palauibacterales > Palauibacteraceae. Next base: position 7,877 of record JAUVMT010000040.1, read on the forward strand.
CTATCTTCTGACGAAGGGCGGCTCGCTGCGGCTTCCGACCCCTCCCACCATGCGCAACCACGGACACTACGCCGCCTCCCTCTGCGAGATCGTCCGCTGGATGGGCGAGCGAGCCGAGGAGGCGGGTGTGAACGTCTTCACCGGGTTTCCGGCGGACGGTCTTCTTGTGGACGGGAGCCGAGTGACCGGAGTCCGCACGACCCCGGCCGGGCTGGGGCGTGACGGCGAGCCAGGCGGCGGATTCATGCCGCCCACCGATCTGACGGCGCGCATCACGATCCTGGCGGAGGGCACGCGGGGGTCGCTCACTCAAGCCTACTTGGAGTGGCAGGGGATCGGGGCCGACAGCCCTCAGATCTTCGCCCTCGGCGTGAAGGAGCTGTGGGAGACCCCACGACAGCCGGAGGCGGTGATTCACACGCTGGGCTGGCCTTTGCCCCCGGACGTCTTCGGCGGGAGCTGGATGTACCCGATGGGGGGAGGCCTCGTGTCGGTCGGCCTGGTGGTGGGGCTGGATTACTCCCGGCACTCGCTGGACGCGCACGAGCTTCTCCAGCGACTCAAGACGCATCCCCTCCTCGACGAATACCTGGCGGGGGGAGAGCTCGCCGAATGGGGCGCCAAGACGATCCCGGAGGGCGGCTACTATGCCCTTCCGAAGCGGCTGTACGGAGAGGGCGCTCTGATCGTCGGCGATGCCGCCGGGTTGGTGAACGTGCCCGCGCTGAAGGGCATCCACTACGCGGTGCTGTCTGGAATGCTCGCGGCCCGGGCGGCCTTCGAGTCCCTGAAGGGCGAGGAGACCACGGCCGAATCCCTGGCGGTCTACGACCGGAGGGTGCGCGAGAGCTTTATCGGGCGCGATCTCTACCGCACGAGGAACATGCGTCTCGCGTTCAAGAAAGGCCTCTACGCCGGCGGCTTCGAGGCGGCCGTGATGACCGTGACCGGCGGAGCTTTCCCGGGCAAGCTGATCCCGACGGAAGAAGATGCGGCTGAGGCTCGAGAGGTGGTCGAGGCGGCCCCGTTCAAGCCGGACGGAACGCGAACCTTCAGCAAGGAGGACGCGGTTTTCCGCTCCGGCAACTCGACGCGGGACGACATCCCCACGCACCTCGTTGCCGGGGAGCGAGTGCCCGCCGACGTCGGAACCTTCTACGAGCGCCTGTGCCCCGCGGGAGTCTACGAGTGGAAGGGCGACCGCCTCGTGATCAACGCTCCAAACTGCATCGACTGCAAGGCCACGGATGTCCTCGGACCGCGGTGGACGCCGAGAGAGGGCGGGAGCGGGCCGAGCTACAAGCGGATGTAAAAGAGAACGGGGAAGACAGAATCATGCGTGGGTCGTACCGAGCCGATCATCGAGGCTGGCTCTTCAACATCCTGTGGCCCTTCACTCGCTACGCGTTCACCAATATGACCGTGATCGTTCTCGGCATCCCGCTCTTCTTCATCTTCAACCGTACTCGGATCATTGGCCGGAAGCGGGTCCCGCAAGGGCGAAACACGCTGCTCCTCTCCAACCATCAGTCGATGATCGACAGCTTCCTCGTCGGCATCTGCGCGTATTTCCCCCAATCCATCGTCAAGCCGTATCTCATCCCGTGGAATCCCGCGGCCGAGGAGAACTTCTTCCGCCCCTGGTGGCTGGGCCTTCTCTCGGACCTCTGGAAGTGCATACCCGTCCGGCCCGGGCGGCGCGATCCCCGAGCCCTGTACCGGATGACACGCGCACTGGAGAGCGGAGTGATGACGCTGTTTCCGGAGGGGACGCGCACCCGGGACGGGTCCATCCGAAAAGGCCGGCCCGGATCGGGCCTCGTCATCCTCGCCAGCAAGCCGGCCGTCGTGCCGGTCACCATCGACGGGATGAACCGGGTGCTGCCGATCGGTGCCAAGCTGCCGAGGCTGTTCAAGAGGCTATACGTGTACTACGGCGAGCCGATCGACTACTCCGACCTCATCGACCAACCGAGGACGAGGGAGACCTCCGAGCAGCTCGTCGACCGCATCATGGACGCGTTGCGACGACAGCAGGCCGAGATCCTGACGCTGAGGGAGGAGTAGCCGAAGGAACGCCGCAGGCCGGCGCTCCAGACGCGCACCTACCGGCCTCGAGGCCTGGACAATTGGGCCACAAAGTCCCATTCTATAGCGCATGCATGTGTTCCTTACCCTTCTCCTCGCTGCCCTCATCTGTGGCATGGGCCTAGGCCTGGCGCTCGGCTGCCGGCTTCCCGAACTCGACGCCCGAAGGAACGCAGCGCCGGATTCCCGCACCGACTGAATGGTTGAACAGATCAAGTGATAGCATCTGGTTGAGTTACATAATCCAACCTGAAATCTTACCTAGCCCTGTGGATCCCTGTGTTCACCGGACGCGCGGACCGCTCCTCAACCCTGATGAAGAGAGGTACTGATGACGAGGCACTTCGAGGACGAAGACGGCAGACGCTGGAAGGCTTGGCTGGCGTCACGTGGCGTGTACTGGCCGGAGCCGGACGAGCCGGCGCTCGAGCCAGATCACGAAGCGGTCATCTTCGTTTGCTTTTCGGATGCCAGCCAGCCGCAACGGCGCGCACATCTGCCGAACGGCCTCTTCCAGTCTCTGTCGACGGATGACTTGAGAGACCAGCTTCTGGAGGCTGGCTCGGACAGCGTGCTCAGCTAAGACCCGAGCCTTCGGCTTGGCGATTCGATAAATGGGGGCGGCCCGCCGGGCTGCCCCTATCATTTTGTGAAAGGCCGGAAGACTCGCCCCGGTCAGGGAGGAGAGGAGGTCGGCTTTGCGGGAGATCGAGGTTCGGTCCGGGGCGCTCGAAGGGCTGGATGTCGATTTGCTCGCCGTACCGGCGCGCCGGGAGCTCACCGATCTCCTGAGGGAGCTCGATGGCTGGCTGGGCGGCGCGATCGCCCGCTGCATGGAGCAGGGGATTTTCCTTGGGAAGTCCGACGAGGCGAGCTTCTTCCCCGGCCCGCCCGGGCGCCCACATCTGCTCTTGCTCGGCACCGGCGATACCCGCCTTTCGGATCCGTTCGCGATTCGTGGCTTGGCCGGGCGAGCCGTTCGGCTCTGCCGAGTGAAACGCCTGTCATCGCTCGCCTTTCTGCTCGAAGATGCTTCCGCCGCGCCTCCATTGTTTCAGGCAGCGGCCGAAGGCCTCCTCCTCGGCGACTTTTCGTTCGATGAGCTGAAGCGATCCGAAGCGGGCGACGCGGAGGGTCCCGCCAGGGCCGTCGTCTGGACGGCGCAGCCGATCGTCGGAGCATCGGAAGCGGCCGCCGTGGGGTCCACGGTCGCCGAGGCGCAAAACTTCGCCCGTTCGCTCGTCGCTCAGCCTGGCAACGTGGCCAAGCCCTCTCGCCTTGCCGAGGAGGCGGAGGCGCTCTCCGGCGAGGGAGTCCGGTTCCAGGCCTGGGACGAGGAGAAACTGCGGCAGGAGGGCTTCGGCGCTCTTCTGGCCGTCTCGAAGGGATCCCGCGAGCCACCTCGCTTCATCATCCTGGAACACGTCGGCGAGGGCGGACCGCCACTGGTGCTCGTCGGTAAGGGGATCACGTTCGACAGCGGGGGCATCTCCCTCAAGCCCGCGAAGGGGATGGAGGAGATGAAGTACGACATGGCTGGCGGAGCTGCCGTGCTCGGCGCCGTGCGTGCCCTGTCGAAGATCGGTGTACCACGGCGGGTCGTGGCGTTGGTCCCCGCGGCGGAAAACCTGCCATCGGGACGCGCGGTGAAACCGGGCGATGTAATTCGGGGCCTCTCCGGACGCTCGATCGAGGTCGTGAACACCGACGCCGAGGGTCGCCTCATCCTCTCGGATGCGTTGGCCTACGCGAACCGCCTGTCGCCGGCTGCCGTCATCGACATCGCGACGTTGACGGGAGGTTGTGTCGTCGCCCTGGGCAAACAGGCGAGCGGTCTGATGAGCAACGACGACGCACTCGCTGAAGATTTGACCGCCGCGGGCGAACGCTCCGGAGAGAGAACTTGGAGGCTCCCGCTCTGGCCCGAGTACCGACGCCAGATCGATTCCGACATCGCCGATATCAAGAACAGCGGCGGTCGCGAAGCGAGCCCGATCACCGCTGGAATGTTCCTTCAGGAGTTCGTGGACGAGGTTCCGTGGGCACACGTGGATATCGCCGGTACCGCATGGGCCGAGAAGGAAAGTGGCTGGCAGCCGAAGGGCGCGACGGGCTTCGGTGTTCGCCTGCTCGTCGAGTGGGCGAGAGGCCTCGGCTGACGTCGGCGCTCAGCGCGTCTCATCGAGGACGGATGACGGTACGAAGAGGAGCCCGAGTCGCCCTCTGGACCGCAGGCCTCCTCCTCGCGGCCTGCTCGACCGCGTGGGCCCAGGAGGAGAAGCCGCCCGAACCGCCTGATCCTCAGGAGCGGCCGGTCGAGCCCGACAGCCTGCCGGCCGATTCCATCCCCCGCCTTCCCGAGGGCGTGGAGGTCCTTCCCGACAGCATGCGACTAGACTTTCCGAGGGAGGACGAAGAAGGCGGCGGCGTGGACGAGGCGGGACCGGAGGACGACAAGAGGGTGCCCGGCTTTCCGCCGACTGTCACCGAACCGGACAGCGGCTTCTCCTACGACGTTCGGCAGTGGGATCGGGCCGAGATCCTGTCATCGAACGCGACCAGCCTGCTTGGCCTGCTCACCGACCTGATGCCGGGCTTCACTCCGATCCGCGCGAACTATTTCAACGGCGTTCATCAGCTGACCGACGGGGTGTTCGGGGCCGGGTTCGTGCGCATCCTGGTGGACGGGCGGGAGCTCCCGCCACTGGAGTCGGGCGAGAGCGACCTGGTTCGCATCCCGCTCGTCTACCTGGACAAGGTCCGCGTGCGCCGGAGTCCTGCAGGCTTCGTCATCGAGATCTCCACCCGCCGACAGCACGAGCGGGATGCCTATGCACGCTTCGGGGGCGGCACCGGGTCGCCGAAGCTTGATCTCGTCAACGCGATCTTCACGAACGGTTGGGGAAGCGCGGTCACCATCGGGGGCGCCATTGATCTCTTGAACGTGAACTCGGGCGACCATCTCTCGGATCGCCTCGATTTCTGGGCGACGCTGGCTGTCATGCCGGGGAGCAATAAGACGGGCTTCCAGCTGCAGTTCAAGAACCAGACGATCAACCGCACCGCGGATGCTCAGTTCCAGCAAGGCCGCCGGGACATAACCTTTACCGCGCGAAGAGAGATCA
>JAUVMT010000144.1 GCA_030600085.1 Gemmatimonadales bacterium
CGCAGCTGGTTCTCCTCTCTCATCCCGCGTGTTCCTCGCCGAACGTCGGGGCTCGCTTCTCGAGAAAAGCACGGGTGCCCTCGCGAGCGTCGGCGGTGAGAAAGCAGGCGGCCTGCGCCTCCAGCTCGTAGTCCAGCATCTCGTCGAGGCCGGCGGCGAGGCTCTTCCGGACGGCTGCCTTGGCGAGTCGGAGGGCCAGGGCCGGACGGGCCGCTAGGCGCTCCGCCGCGTCCTTCACCGCGTCCATCAGGTCGTCATGAGGGACGACCCGGTTCACCAGGCCGATCTCCAGCGCACGCTCCGCACCGACCATCTCGCCGAAGAAGAAGAGCTCGGCGGCGCGGGCCTCGCCGACCAGCCGGGGCACGAAATAGGCACCGCCCCAGTCGGGGTGGAGGCCGATGTTGCCGAACGTCTGTCCGATCGACGCCTTGTCGGATGCCCACCTGAGGTCGCAGGCCAGCGCCAGGTTTGCGCCTCCGCCCGCGGCCGGGCCGTTGATCGCGGCGATCACCGGTTTCGGCATCTCCACGATCGTGGAGACGACCCGTCGGCCCGCCTCGACGAGGTCCCGGAACTCCTCGAGCCGGCCGTTTTCCACCATCTCCGAGAGATAGCGGACGTCCGCTCCCGTGCAAAAGGCTCGTCCGCGGCCGGTCACGATGACGGCCCGGACGCGCTCGTCCGCGCCCAGCGTCTCGAGTCCCTCCGCGAGCTCATCCCGCATCGTGCCCACCAAGGAGTTCAGCTTCTCGGGCCGGTTGAGGGTGAGCGTGCCCAGCGGCCCCTCCATCGATACCAGGATACGGGGCTCGTCGGTCACTCCGGAGCCTTGGTCACTTCGGGGCTCGTCGGTCACTCCGGAGCCTCGCTCACTCCGGCGCCTCCCGATGGACGAGCGTCGCGATCCCCTGGCCCACCCCGATGCACATGGTGACGAGGCCGGTTCCGGCTGAGCGCCGCTTCATCTCGTGCACGAGCGTGGTGAACAGCTTCGCGCCGGTGCAGCCGAGCGGATGGCCGAGCGCGATCGCGCCTCCGTTCACGTTCACCTTTTCGGGATCCAGCCCCAGCTCCCGGATACAGGGAAGGGACTGCGCGGCGAACGCCTCGTTGAGCTCCACGAGATCGAGATCCGCCACGGTGAGGCCGGCTCGCTCGAGCGCCTTCCGGACGGCGGGCACCGGGCCGATCCCCATGCGTGAGGGGTCCACGCCGGCCACCGCGGAGGCGCCCAGCCGCGCCATCGGCTCCAGGCCGAGCTCTCGGGCGGCGGCCCGGCTGGCCACGAGCACGGCCGCGGCGCCGTCGTTGATTCCAGAGGCGGAGCCGGCGGTGACGGTGCCGTCGCGACGGAAGGCGGGCCGCAGCTTCCCCAGCCCCTCCAGCGTGACGTCGGGCCGCGGGTGCTCGTCCCGATCGACGACCAGCGGATCACCCTTTCCCCGGGGGACCTCGACCGGAACGATCTCGTCGGCGAACCGGCCCTCCTCGATCGCTCGGCTCGCTCGCCGCTGGCTCTCCACGGCGAACGCGTCCTGCTCCTCCCGGGAGATGCCGTGCTCGTCCGCGAGCACCTCGGCCGTTTCGCCCAGCGATATCGTCCAGCGATCGGGCATCTTCGGGTTGACGAACCGCCAGCCGACCGTCGTGTCGGCCGTCGGAGGGGCGAACCGCGAGTAACCGGCCTCCGGCTTGAGCATCACCCACGGGGCGCGCGACATGCTCTCGACGCCTCCCGCGACGAACACGTCGCCCTCGCCGGCGCGGATCGCGTGTCCGGCCGAGACGATCGCCTGAAGGCCGGAGCCGCAGAGCCGGTTGATCGTCTGGCCGGCGACCTCGATCGGCAGGCCCGCCAGCAGACCGCCCATCCGGCCGACGTTCCGGTTGTCTTCGCCGGCCCCGTTGGCGCAGCCGGCGATCACGTCCTCCACCCGATCCGTCGGAACGCCGGTGCGCTCGACGAGCGCCTGGATGGCGATCGCCAACAGGTCATCCGGCCGCACGCTGGCCAGGGCGCCGCCATGACGCCCGACGGGCGTGCGCACGGCGTCGATGATGACGGGATCTCGGTCGGTGCGGTCTTCCGTCATCGGCCCAAATCTGCCGAGTTCGCCGGTAGCGGATGGGTCATCGGGGTCAGCGGAGGTTCACCCACACCGATTTCACCTGCGTGTACCCCTCCAGCGCGTGCCGGCCCAGATCACGGCCGTACCCGCTCTCCTTGTAGCCTCCGAACGGGCTGGCCGGGTCGTAGAGATTGTAAGTGTTGATCCAGACCGTTCCGGCCTTGAGGCGCGAGGCGACGTAGTGCGCCTTCTTCACGTCGCTCGTCCAGACGGCGGCGGCGAGGCCGTACATGGAGTCGTTGGCCAGCTCGATCGCCTCCTCCACGCCGTCGAAGGTCAGGGTCGCGAGCACCGGCCCGAAGATCTCCTCGCGCGCGATCGTCATGTCGCTCGTCACGTCGTCGAAGACGGTGGGCTTGACGAAGTAGCCGGGCTCGATGTCGGCCCGGCCTCCGCCGGCGACCACGCGGGCACCCTCTTCCACGCCCTTCCGGATGTAGCCCAGGACCGTCTCCATCTGCTGCTCGGAGACGACCGCGCCGATTCGTGTGCCCTTCTCCAGGGGGTCGCCGACCTTCATGCCGTCCGCGCCCTCGGCCACCATCCCGACCAGCTGCTCGTGCGCGCTCTCTTCGACGAGAAGACGACTGCCGGCCGCGCACACCTCGCCCTTGCCGTAGAAGATCCCGTTGAGCGCCCCCTTGGCGGCGACCGGGAGGTCGGCGTCCGCAAAGACGATGTTGGGGCTCTTGCCGCCCAGCTCGAGAGAAACCCGCTTCACGGTGTCGACCGCGACCCTGGCGATGTGCTGTCCCACGGCGGTCGAGCCCGTGAAGGCGATCTTGTCGACGCCGGGATGGGCGACCAGCGCTTCTCCGGCCGTCCGGCCCTGGCCCGGGACGACGTTCAGCACGCCCGGCGGGAAGCCGACTTCGGCGGCGGCGTCGGCGAGCAGCAGCGCCGTAAGCGGCGTCTCGGTCGCCGGCTTGAGGACCACTGTGCAGCCTGCCGCGAGCGCGGGCGCCACCTTCCAGGAGGCCAGGTTGAGCGGGAAGTTCCAGGGCACGATCGCCCCCACCACGCCGATCGGCTCGCGGAGCGTGTAGTTGAACTGGAAGGGGACGGAGACCGGAATCGTCTCCCCCTCGATTTTCGTCGCCCAGCCCGCGTAGTACTCGAAGGTCTGGATCGTCATCGCGACGTCGATCCCGCTCTCGAACAGCGGCTTTCCGTTGTTCAAGGTCTCGACGAGCGCGATCTCGTCCTTTCTCTCCTCCAGGCGCTCGGCCAGCTTCCACAACAGACGCCCGCGCTGCCGGGGCGTCGTCTTGTGCCAGTTGCCCTCGAACGCCTCCCTTGCCGCCCGAACGGCCCGGTCGATATCGGCCGCGTCGGCCTCGGCGACCTCGGTGACCACTTCGGCGCGCGCCGGGTCGATCACCTCGAACGTCTTGCCGCTCTCGGCGTCCTGCCACTCTCCACCGATGAAAAGACGGCCCGGCGCGAGAACGTCCGGCACCGAGCGCGTCAATGTCGCTTCCGTCATCTTCGACCTCCCTTGGAAGCCCGCCGAGCTTCGATCTGTTCTCTGATCACGCTTCGTTGCGGGTCACGCCGGCCCGCCAGGAGCGAGCCGGTCGTGGCCGACCGGCCCCTCACCGAGTCGACGAGGGGCGGCCGCGGGTGTGGGTCCTGCCATAGCTCAGCGGCCGGCGAACTCCGGCTTCCGCTTCTCGATGTAGGCGTCCAGCCCCTCGCGCGCGTCGGCGGACTCGAAGAGCTGCATCTGCATCTCGCGCTCGATCGCGAGCCCCTCGGAGAAGGGCATTTCGATCCCGCTGCAGACGGCGCGCTTGATCCGGCCGACGGCCTTGGAAGCCGCCCGCGGCGGCGCGAACTGCCGGGCGTACTCCATCGCCTCGGCCATGAAGTCCTCGCCGTCGAGGATCTGGTTAACGATGCCGAGCTCGAGCGCTTCCTCGAAGTCGAAAGTGCGACCCGTCACCATCAGCTCGATCGACTTGGACTTGCCGAGCATCCGGCCCAGCCGCTGTGTGCCGCCGGTGCCCGGGAGCACGCCGAGCGTCACTTCGGGAAGGCCGATCTTGCCGCCGCCCTTCTTGGCTACGCGCAGGTCGCAGGCGAGGGCGATCTCGAGCCCGCCGCCGACCGTGTGCCCGTTCAGGGCGCCGATCACGATCTTCGGGGTCTGCTCGAGCCGGTTCAGTGTCTCGTTCGCGTGCAGGCAGAAGTAGTACTTGAAGTACGGATCGGCCTTCTGGAGCATGCCGATGTTGGCGCCCGCCGAGAAGAACTTCTCGCCCGAGCCCCGGATCAGGATCGCGTGCACGCTCTCGTCGAAGCGCGCCGCCAGGATCGCCTCATCCAGCTGGCGCATCATCTCGTGCGTGTACGTGTTGGCAGGAGGGTCGTCCATCGTGATCATCCCGATCCCGTCCTGCACCTCATAATTAATGAGCTTTTCAGCCATTTGGACCCTCGTTGTTGGTTGGAACCACTCTCCTCCGGCCCGGCCGCCGTCGCGCTCGAAAAGGTCGCGGTCCGCTGCGGCTGGAAACTCGCCGGGTCGGCAAACTACCTGCTCGGGCCGGGGCCCGACAACCGGAGCAATCGGACGCCTCGGGTGAGGACGGGGATGACGAAAACGGCGAGATACACCCAGGTCAGCGACCCGTACCCCTTCGAGATCAGCTCGATCAATCCGAACCGCGCGAGCAGCGCCGCCGTTCCCAGGAGAAGGAGGGCGAAAAGAGGCCGTGCCGAGCGGGGCAGCGATCTCCGTCGCTCCTCGTAGGCGGCCGCGATGCGGTCGTTGATGGCGTGGATCATCCCCGCTCCGGTTTCTATCAGCGTCCCGAAGAGCACGACCTGGTAGGTGACCTGAAACGCGCGCGAACCGAGCGATTCGAGCAGCAGGTTGGACGGAACCGCCCGGTCGAGGACCCCGGGATACAGGCCGGTGAGCGCCACGAAGAAGAGCAGTCCCGGAAAGATCGCGATCGGACCGGCCAGCAGTCCTGCGCCGACGGCCTCGCGGCGGGACTGGTGGTGCCGGATGACGTAGAGGATCACCGGCACGACGGAGACGTTGTAACCCGCATAGCTGAGGCCTCCAACGACCCACCCCTCGGTATCGCGGTGCGAGCTGAACGCGGCGAGAATCTCGCCCCCGAATTCCCGAAACGACCAGACGAAGAGGACGATGAAGACGATGTACAGGACGCCGGACCAGGCGGCGAAGACGCGCTCGATCGTCTCGCTGCCCCGGAACACGAGGTAGCCGATCGCCGTGACGACCGTGAGGACTCCGAGCTCGTAGGGAAGGGCGAAGGTCTCCGCGAAGATCTCGCCGGCCGCCGCGGCGATCACGGCCGAGACGAGCAGGGTCAGGGTCACCTGGGTGAGGTCGAACAGAACCCAGGCGCGGCCGAGAAGCCGGCGGAAGAAGCTCCGGTAGTCGAATGCCCGGAAGGTTCGCGCGAGCTCGAAGCTGACGGCCGCCACCAGACTCCAGATCACCGTCGACAGCCCCATGGCGAGAAGTCCCCCCACCGGCCCGCGCGAGAGGAAGAACTCGACGAGCTCCCGTCCGGTCCCGTAGCCGCCGGCTACGACGACGGATTGGAAGATGAGGCCGGGCAGCACGTATTTTCGGAAGACGCCCACGGGCACCCCGTCGTTGACATGGTTTTCCGGATCGCGTGAACATGTCCGGTGCGGAAGGAGATCGAAACCCGGCCTGGCCGGAGGGGCGGGCCAGCGGACGGCCAAGATCGAGCCGGGAAACCACGGACCACGAGGGCCGATGACCACGATCCCCGAGCTGTTGGGTGAGCGGGCCCGCGCGACGCCGGAGCGAGAGCTCCTGCGCTTCGAGAGCGCCAGCCTCACCGTCGGGGAGGTGGAAGCCCGGACGGGGCGCTGGGCGCGGGCGCTCGGCGCCCTGGGCGCGCGTCGTGGTGATAGGGTGGCGCTCATGCTGCCGAACGGCCTCGAGTACCCCCTCGCCTGGTTGGCCGTCGTGAAGATGGGTGCGGCAGTGGTGCCCGTGAACACGGGGTTCGGGGAGTCCGACCTCGGCCACGTGCTCCGCGATTCCGGGGCTCGACTCGTTCTCTCCGATCCCGCGTACCTCGACCTCCTGGGCCGCGTGAGCTCCGAGGGCACGGGGGTCGAGCTGATCTGCAGGCTCGGGCCGGGCGAGGGGGAGCCGGTTCCGATCTCCGGGTCGATCCGGCCGAGCCCGGCGAGACAGGAAGACG
>JAUVMT010000175.1 GCA_030600085.1 Gemmatimonadales bacterium
CGTGCGCGTGTGCGATCCGAACGACACGGAGATCGACCGCGTGCCGGCGGCCTGGCTGAACGAGTCCGCCTCCGACCCGCAGGCGCGGGCGCGGCTCGCGGTCGTGGCGAAGCAGATCTGCGCCGAGCTTCAGGACCGGGAGCACCTCTGATCCGCAGAGAGCACGGCATCCCGACTGTTAGCTACGGCCGGTTCGCCTCCACAACGATGGTAATGTCGACGCCGGCTCCGACGATGACCGTCTCCGCCCAGCTCCCGACACCCACGCCGAAGTCCCGCCTGTCCAGCTGCGCGTCGGCCTGGAAGCTGGCCACCCGGCCGACTCCCCCGAGCATCTCCCGCATCTGCTCGGGGATCTCCTGCACGCCGAGCAACGTGATCGGGAGCTCGATCTGCCGCTTCGCATCCTTGATCGAGAGGGTGCCATTCGCCAGAAACCGGTTCTTGGCGACGCGCTTCACCGAGCTGCTCTCGAAGGTCATGTAGGCGTACTTCTCCGCGTCGAACCAGTCCGCGGACCTTAGATGGTTGTCCCGCTTCTCGTTGCCCGTGTCGATGCTGGCCACGGCCACCTTGACGCGCACGCTGCTCTTTTCAGGATACTCCGGATCGAAATCGAGGTCGATCTCGTAGTCTCCGAACGAACCGGTGACAGGCGTGAAGAAATGACGGACGGAGAAGTTGATCTCAGTATGGCGGGCGTCCACGTTCCAATCCAACGGACGCGTGTCCGTGATCGGTTCACCCAGCGCCATGAGGCCGATCACGGCCAGGCCGGGGAGCGCGAGTAGATTTCGCATCGTTTTATCTCCACTATGTGATTGTCGAGTATTCGTTGCTCTCGTCGCTCCAGAAACACGGAGCGGTTTTCCCGGGTTCCCGGGCGCAGGTTGGATATGGGCAAAGCAGTCACAACCGGTAGGTGTCGGAGATCCCTCAGGAGGTAGCTAGTGGAAGCCAGTCGGTGTTTGCAGGTGCGGCCCTTATTGGCGAGCCTGGTGGTCGTCGCGCTTGCCGCCTGCGCCGACGCCGAGCCCGCCAGCGTCCAGATCGTCGAGCCGGCGGATGGGGCCGTACTTGCCGCTGGCGACGTCCGCGTGGTTCTTCAGGCTCGCGGCGTGGAGATCGCTCCCGCCTCCGAAACGCGGGAGGGGACGGCGCACCATCATCTCTTCGTCAACCGTGACATGACCCCGCTCCGGGATACCATCCCTGCGGGCGTGCTCGGGATCCTCCACCTCGGCCGCGGCCAGACCGAGTTCGTGTTCGCAGAGCTCGAGCCGGGGGAGCACAGCGTGATCGCGTTGCTGGCGGACCGTTCCCACGTTCCGCTCGAGCCGCCGGCGGCCGATACGGTTCGCTTTACCCTCCAGCCTTAGAGGGCAACGGATTCAGAAGCTGCCGAACTTGAGCTCCAGATTGCCGAAGGGGGCTGAGAGCTCGCTGTTCCCCACGGGACCGGAACCGGCCCCGGAGACGAAGCGATAGCCGCCTCCGGCGTTGATCCGGAACCACTTCGTGATGTTCACTTCCATGTTCGCGACGGGCTCCAGGACGAACACGGGATCCGAGCTAAAGTTGAACCGGGTCACTCCCCCTCCTCCGACCAGCAGCTGGAGGGAGTAATGAATGACGCGATCCCAGGAGCCGATGTACTCGAACTCCAGCCCTCCGTACCCGAACTCGATTTCTCGCGTCCGGCAGCGTCCGTCCTCGTCCACACAGATCTGGCTCGACAGCCCGTACCCACCGAGTCCGATTATGAACTGGTGGTTGATAATCCAACCGCCTCGTGCGCCGGTGAACACGGCGAACTGGTCGTTGACCCCGCTGAACCTGAACACGAGAGCACCGAAGCCTCCCGAATCGATCCCTCCCTTGATCAGCGTCTCCTGCTGAGGCTTTTCGTCGGGCTCTCCCTCATCCTCCTCCTGGGCCCAGGCAGGTTGGGCAAGCAGAACGAGAAGGACCGATGCGAGCGCTGCGTGTCTCATTTATCTCCTCCGGATGCTCGAGGTCGTCCCCTATATCCCCCTTGTTAGACGAGCAGGGACCTCGCGAGGATACGGGCCGCGCGCTCGCCGGCCGGGATGTTATGCGGGGCTGTCCGAAGAGAGCGCTTCGGCTCCCGGCGAGCCTTCGAGCAGGCCGAGGTGGCTTCGAGCTGCGCTCTCGCTCATCTCGAACCGTTCGAGCGTGGCCCGGAGCTCTTCGGGCAGCGGCCGGGGTTTCAATTCGTCCCGGCCCGTGCAAACCAGGACCACGTGACCGGCGGCGGCGAGCTTGCGCGTGCCCAGGTGAAGCACGTCGAACTTGATGGAGATGGAGCTCGTGCCAAACCGGGTGAAGTACGCCGCGACCCTCAACGCGTCGTCGAGGCGAGCCGGGTACATGAAGTCGCAGTCCAGGTGCACCCTGGGCAGCCAGATGTCGAATCGCTCGAAGACGTCGCTGTACGGGACGCCCGCCTCCCGGAACAACTCCATCTCGGCCAACTCGAAGAATCGAAAATAGGCGCCGTAGAAGATGATTCCGGCATAGTCGACGTCGGACCAGCGGACGCGCTCGTCCACCATGAAGGGCTTGGTTTCCATGACTCGGGAACGTAGATCGGGGGGCGTGCATTTGGCCATGCGCCCGCGCAGAATCGTGATATCTTGTTCTGCGGAAGGAACAGCGAAGATGTTCACCGGAGACTCGGCGACCACACGCGCCACTCACCACTACTTCGAGGCGACTCGTGTCACAGGTCATCCTGGATAAAGGCGTCACCCTCCCGGCCAGCGAGGTCTTTCCCACCCTTCAGGCGAACGTCCTCGTCGATGGGTTCCACATCGTCATCGATCTCGAGAAGTCCTACGGGACGGTCATGGTGGACGCCCTGACCGGCAAGGAGTACCTGGACTGCTACGCCTACTTCGCCACGTTGGCGATCGGCCACAACCACCCGGGGATGGACGACGAGGGGTTTCGAGCGTCGCTCATGACGGCGGCCCTCGCCAACCCTGCGAACAGCGACGTGTACTGTCGCGAGTACGCCGGCTTCGTTCGGACGTTTCGCGAGCTCGCCGTCCCGGACGAGTTTCCGCACCTCTTCTTCGTGGCAGGAGGTGCCCCGGCCGTCGAGAACGCCATGAAGGCCGCCTTCGACTGGAAGGCGCAGCTGAACCGGTCGAGGGGCGTGGACGGCGGGGCCGACAAGATCCTCCATTTTCAAGAGGGGTTCCACGGCCGCACCGGATACGCGCTCTCGGTCACGAGCACCGATTCCGTGAAGGTGGCCGATTTCCCGGCGTTTGATTGGCCCCGAGTCTCCAACCCAAAGGTCCATCATCCGCTGGATGAGGCCACGGCGGCCGCGGCGGAGGCAGTTTCGTTGCGGGAGATCGAGGCGGCGTTCGATCGCGATCCCGACGGAATCGCCGGGATTCTCATCGAGCCGATCCAGGGAGAAGGAGGCGACAACCATTTCCGCGGCGAGTTCTTGCAGGAGCTGCGTCGCATCGCGGATGAGCGCGATGCGCTCCTCATCTTCGACGAAGTCCAGACCGGACTCGGCGGAACCGGTTCGATGTGGGCCTTCCAGCACTTCGGGGTCACGCCCGACATCGTGGCCTTCGGGAAGAAGACGCAGGTATGCGGGATCATGGCCACGAGCCGTATCGATGATATTCCGACCAACGTCTTCACGGTTTCGGGCCGGATCAACTCCACCTGGGGCGGCAACCTCGTCGACATGGTGCGGTGCGCGCGCTACCTGGAGATCATGGACGAGGAGGGCCTGGTGGAGAACGCGTCGCGCGTCGGCGAGCTGTTCCGTCAGGGCCTCGTTGAGCTCGAGGAGGAGTTCGAGGCCGTCAGCAACGCCCGCGGCCGCGGCTTCATGCTGGCTTTCGACCTCCCTGACGGCGAGACGCGCAACCAAGTTCGCACCGGCTGCTGGGACGCAGGCCTCGCGACCCTCACCTGCGGCCCCCGGTCGATCCGCTTCCGCCCTTCGTTGACCTTCGCGGACTCGGATGTGGAGAAGGCGATCGCCGTTCTACGGGGGGTGCTGAGAGGATAGTTGGCAGACAGGGAAAGCTGGTCGTCGGCCTGCTGGGGACAGGTCGAGCCTTTACGGGCACCCTAGACGGTTAACGACGCCACCCAGAGACGCCGCCCCAGGGCTAGGCGTTATTCCCAACCCGCCTGCCAATTATGTCTCGGGGTCCTGTCACCGTGCACCCGCGCGGCAGTACCCTCGTCCGTTAAACGCACGGGGGACCCCGCCCATGACACGCGAGCTGCGGCCGCAGGTGGATCACCGGCTGGCCTGAGGGGTTCTGTTCGTTTACCCTGGGTTCGAGCATTACGACCTGTTTCTCGAATATGTGGGAAGCCGCATGCCCGGATACGCCATCCTCGCGCACCCCTGGTGGGTTCCGCTGCTCTTCGTGCTGGCCGTCGGCCACACGCAGAACATCTGCGTCACGCTGTACCTGCACCGCTCCGTCACTCACGAAGGGGTGAAGTTCCGTCCGGTGGTAGAGCACCTGATGCGGTTCTGGCTGTGGGTCACGTCGGCCGCCGTGACCCGCGAGTGGGTCGCCGTGCACCGGAAGCACCACGCTTTCGCGGACAAGGAAGGCGATCCCCATTCCCCGGTCGTGGCTGGTTTCTGGGGGATCGTGCTCGGCGGTGTGTTCTTTTATCAGAAAGCTGCGCGCGATCCGGCCCTGGTGGAGAAGTACGGGGATGGCTGTCCGGACGACTGGGTGGAGCGGCACCTCTACCAGGGCAAGCGTTTGCTAGGCATCGCTCTGATGCTCTTCATCGACATTTACCTCTTCGGCATCGGGCTCGGCCTTCTCGTCTGGTCGGGGATGGCGATCTGGATGCCGATCATGGGAAACATCATCAACGGCGTCGGACACGCCCTCGGGTACCGGAACTTCGGCACGAGGGACCACAGCCGGAACATCTACCCGTGGGGGATCTGGATACTCGGCGAGGAGCTTCACAACAACCACCACGCCGACCCCCGGTCCGCCAAGTTCAAGGCTCGCTGGTTCGAGTTCGACGTCGGCTGGATCTACATCAAGATCCTCTCGTTCCTGCGGCTGGCACGCGTCGTCTACGCCCGCTCTCAGAACGCGAAGGAATTCGCGGCCAAGCACTACACCGACAAGGTGGCCAAGCCGGTCGCCCAGAAGCTGGACCGGGCGGGCGAGGAGCTGGAGAAGGCCAAGGCGCGAATCGACCAAGCCAAGACGGAGGCCCAGGCCGCGTTGCGACCGCCGGAACCCGGAGTCGACTAGGAGCA
>JAUVMT010000049.1 GCA_030600085.1 Gemmatimonadales bacterium
GTGGATCGACGACGACGGCAACGAGCGGCAGTGGACCTTCGCCGAGCTCGCCCGAGAGAGCCGGAAGGTCGCCGACGGTCTTGCCGGTCTCGGCGTCCGGCGTGGCGATGTAGTTCTCGTGATCCTTCCGAGAGTCATCGAGTGGTGGCTGACGAGCCTGGCGTGCTTGCGACTCGGCGCGGTGATGAGCCCGGGGACGACTCAGCTCTCGTGGAAGGATATCGCGCACAGGATCCAGGCAGCCGAGGCCACCTGCGTCGTCACGATCCCGGAGGTCGCGCCACGGGTGGAGGAGGCGGTCGAGAGCCTCGGCGGCTCCTCGAAGCTGAAGGCCTGCATCACCGCCGGAGGCGGCGGGCGGCCGGGGTGGTCGGGGTTTGCCGACCTGGTCGACGGCGCATCCGAGGAGTTCGAGACGGCCGACACGAGAAGCGATGAGATGGCCCTGCTCTACTTCACGTCGGGCACGACCGGTGGGCCGAAGATGACCGTGCACACCCACGCCTCATATCCCTTGGGCCACCTGATCACCGGCAAGTTCTGGCTCGACCTCACCGAGCAGGACGTTCACTGGAACATCAGCGACACGGGGTGGGCCAAGGCGGGCTGGAGCTCGATCTTCGGTCCCTGGCACATGGGTGCGACGATCTTCGCCCATCACGAGGAGCGTTTCCACGTGAAGCGTGCCCTCGAGATCCTGAGCGAGTATCCGATCACCTCCGTGTGCGCTCCGCCGACCATCCTCCGATTGTTCGTGCTCGAGGACCTCTCGCGGTTCGAGTTCTCGACGCTGCGCTCGGTCGTGACGGCGGGAGAGCCGCTGAACCCGGAGACGTACGAGAGCTGGCAAGCGGCGACCGGCGTGACGATTCGGGAGGGATACGGGCAGACCGAGACCGTGATTCTCGTCGGGGCATTCCGAGGGGTGACGCCCCGTGCGGGATCGATGGGCGTCGCCGCCCCGGGGTTCGATCTTCAGATCATCGACGACGACGGGAACGTGCTGCCGCCGGGCGGTGAGGGCGACCTCGCCGTCCGCGTGAAGCCGGATCGTCCCGTCGGTCTGTTCAAGGAGTACTGGAAGGAGCCGGAGCGCACCGCCCGGTTCTTCAAGGGCGACTGGTACATCACCGGCGACCGGGCGGTGAGGGACGAGGACGGCTACTTCCGCTTCGTCGGTCGGGCCGACGACGTGATCCTGTCCGCCGCCTACCGTATCGGGCCGTTCGAAGTCGAGAGCGCCCTGCTCGAGCACCCGGCGGTGGCCGAGTCCGCGGTCGTGGCGAGCCCGGATCCCGTTCGGGGGTGGGTGGTCAAGGCGTTCATCGTACTCTCCCGGGGCTACGAGCCGACCGAAAACCTGGCCCGCGAGCTCCAGCAGTTCGTGAAGCGGACGACGGCCCCCTACAAGTACCCGCGGAAGGTGGAGTTCGTCACCGAGTTGCCCAAGACGGTGAGCGGCAAGATCCGTCGCGCCGAGCTCCGCCAGCGCGAGATCGACGGCTAGCGGAAGCGCACCTCGGAAGCGAACCGTCTCCACGCCTCGATCACCTGATCGGCCAACTCGCCGCTCAACCGCTCGATCTCGCCGGGATGGGCGTCCAGGTGCTCCAGCAGCTGGCGTCGAAGGATCTGATCGAAGGGGGCCGCCGCGAGCTTCGGGTGGCCGATCCCCAGCTGCACGCCAGCATCGTAGGCGACCTCGGCGAGCTCATCGGGTGAGCCGAAGGTCTCGTCGATGTCGATCTCCTCGTAATTGCGCACCCATCCGTGCGTCCAGAAGTTGCCCTCGTCGAGTCGGATGTAGCCCAACCACTGAAACGGCTCGTAGGAGATCCGCGCCTGGCTCAGGAGGACTCGCAGGGGATCGTCGTCCGTGGTCTGGATGCAGTCGATTCCGGCGAGGTCTCGCACTCGCTTGATCTCGATCACGTCGTCGTCCATCGGGTGGGGTGAAGGCCCCTCCACGCGGACGATGAACTTGGTGTTGAGAGCACTTCCCACGCCCAGCTTCAGGTAGCCCACGCTCACCGGCGCGAAGTAGCTCGGGTCGACCTCGGGGTCCTCCTCGGCCATGACCTCCGCGAAGCGCCGAAGCGCTTGGTACAGCTCGCTTTCCACCTCGGGCGGTACCGGCTCCGTCAGGGAGTCCACCCAGGCCAGGTACCGGGTCGTGTCGCGGCTGAAGGAAGAGCGAAGCCGCTCGACGACCCTGGGTTCCGGCGCCTCGATCGCGGGATCTTCGAGGGCGGAGGTGTAGCCTCGGAGAAAGGTGCTCACGAGCCCTCCCTCGACAAGCTCGTCCCAGCCGTTGATCCGGCTGGCGAGCCGCAGGGACACGGCGAACCTCATGAGATCCAGAAAAGACGGGCCCTGCGAGGAATCGTCGAAATCGGTGAGCCCCCGGCCGAGATCGGTGATCGCGTACTGCTCCACGTGAGCATCTCCGTGCAGGTTCAGTTGAAAGGAACGAACCTGCTCGGAGGAGAGTGCTGCAAGTCGGTCGGCGAAGAGATCGCAGACGCGCCGGCTGAACGGAATGTTGATGAATCGGAAGTAGCCGTGCGGGTCGGCCAGCAGCCGGTCGAGCAGGTCGGGGTTCTCCGAGAAGTCGAAGTCCGCCGGGTCGACGTAGAGCGAGGCGGCTGCCGCTGGAAGGGCAGGCTCGCCGCCCTCGTCCCGATCCGAGCTCCGTTCGGTCTCTCGATCGGCGCTCCCGTCCCCGGGTGCGCAGGCGGCTGCCAGTGCGAGGCCCAGGCAGGCTGCTGCGCAGCGCACTAAGGCACGCGCGGTCGTCATCCAAGTCATCCCAAGCTCAACCGAAGGAGGGACAGAGATCCAGCAGATCGTAATAGAGAAGGCGAGCCAACACGTTCTCTCGATACTCGGCGGTCGAACGGATGTCGTCGATCGGAGACACATCCTCGCGGATGCCGGGCAGAAGGTCGTCCGGTCCTCCCACCGCGGCGCCCTCCTCGAGGATTCGCTCCAGGGCCGGGCAGCGGCATACGAACGGCGCCACGCTGTTTGCCACCACCCTCCACCCGGCGTCGGATCTCGTCACCGCCACTCCTACCTTCGTGATCGCCTGCGCCCGTCGCGAGCCCACTTTCTCGAAGATCTGGACGTCGTAGGCGCGGCGCGGCACCCGAATCTCCGTCACCAGCTCGTCCGGTGACCGCCGCATCTCCTTGTACCCCGAGTAGAACCCCGAGAGAGGCACCTCGCTCCGGCCGCGGGTCGAGTCGAGCACGACGACCGCGTCGTACGCCATCAACACCGGGACACCGTCCGCCGCCGGGGAGGCGTTGACGATGTTCCCCGCCCAGCTGCCGCGCGTCTGGATCTGCACGGAACCCACCTGCCGCGCCGCGTCGATGAGGAGCGGAAGCTCGTTCCAGGCTCGGCGGTCCTCGATGATGTCCCAATACGTCGTGAGTCCTCCCAGGACCAGCTCGTCCGCCTCCCAGCGATGCGGGCGCAGCTCCTCCACGCCCGACAGGTCCAGATAGGAGCGCTCGTGCAGCTCCGTGCGCTGCGGCCAATGAACGAGCAGGTCCGTGCCACCGGCCATGGGTACCAGGTCGGGGTCGGCAGCGAGTGACCCGAGCGCTTCGGCCAGGGAACCGGGGAGGAGAACGCTCACCCGGCCTCCCGATCCCCCAGCGCACCCTCGACGCCTTCGATGATTCCGTCATAGCCGGTGCAGCGGCAGAGGTTGCCCGCCATCAGCTCACGCACCGTGTGGGTCTCGAGTCGATCAGGGTGCCGAACGATCCACTCGGCGGTCATCACCACCCCGGGCGTGCACGCGCCGCACTGCGTGGTACCGCGGGCGTGGTAGTGCGCCATGCCCTTCGGATCCAGCGATTCGATGGTTTCCACGAGACGGCCGCGCACTTGATAGGCTGGAACGAGGCAAGAGTCCACGGGAAGCCCGTCCAGGTAGACGGTGCATGCGCCGCACTCGCCCTCGGCACAGCCCTCCTTCGTTCCAGTGAGCCCCAGACGGTATCGAAGGAGATCCAGGAGCCGCTCCGACGGGCTGACCTCCACCGTCGTCGGCTCTCCGTTGAGCGTGAAGGAGATCCGGAGCGGATCGCTTCTCCCGTCGCTCATCGGTCGCCGTTACCCAACAAGGCCATCAGCCGTTCGGGAGTGAGCGGGATCTCGGTGGGCTGCCGTCCCGTCGCCGCGGCGACGGCGTTCAATACGGCCGGCGCCGCACCGACCAGCGGAAGCTCCCCGACGCCCTTGGCGCCCTGGGCTCCGTGCTCGTACGGGAACTCCACGAACTCGACCCGGATCGGCGGGAGATCTCCGCTCGTCGGGATGATGTAGTTGGTCAGCTGGCCGTTCTGCATCGCCCCGTCCTTCCAGACGCACTCCTCGAGCAGCGCCCAGCTGATTCCCTGGGCGACGCCGCCCTGCACCTGACCTCTGGCCAGCGTCTCGTTCAGAACGGTCCCCACATCTTGCACCGAGACGAAATCCAGCACGCGCACGCCGTACGTTCGCAGGTCGACCTCGACCTCTGCCACGTGTGCGGCCCACCCGAACGCGCCGTACGCGTCTCCGAGGTAGTTCTCCTCATCCCACTCGATCCCCGGCGGCGGCTCGTAGCGCGCTTTCCCGAGCAGGCGTTCTCCGGGGTGAGCCGAATGCCAGGCGATAATCGCGTCTTTCACCGGGGCTCCCCGGGCGGCGCCGGCCTGCCGGCACAGGTCGTCGCAGGCCCTCTCCACCAGCCGGCCGACGACCATCGCGGTCCTGGACCCGACGGTCGGTCCACTGTCCGGCACCCGGTGCGTGTCCGGTTCCGCGATCGAGATCTCCGCCGGATCGTAGCCGAGGCGGTCGGCGGCGAGCTGTATGAAGATCGTGATCTGTCCCTGTCCCATCTCGGTGCTGGCGCAAAGAACCTGCACCTTCCCATCCGGATGGCCCTCCACGTGGAGGCGCGAATCCAGCATCACCTCGCCGCTTCCCGTGAAGCCGGCGCCGTGGTAGAAGGCGGACATCCCGATTCCGCGGCGCAGGTAGCGGTGTTCGGAGTTCCGGAGCCAGTGCTCTCTCCTCCTCCGCTCGTAGTTCGAGAGCGCGAGCGCGCGATCCACGATTTGCAGCCTGTCCACGCCGTCCCCGATCACCTGGCCGGTGGCCGTGGTCTGTCCGTCTCGGATCATGTTGATGCGGCGCAGCTCCACCGGATCCATCCGAAGCCGATCGGCGATCACGTCCATGTGGCGCTCGACCGCGAAGTGGGCCTGCGGGTTGCCGAAGCCTCGGAAAGCGCCGTACGGCACCGAGTTCGTGAACATCGCCCGGCCCAGGATGCGCACGTTGTCGCAGTGATAGAGACCCGCCGCGTGGATGATCGCTCGGCTGAGGACCACGGGGGTCAAGGTGACGTAGGCACCGCCGTCCATGACTACCTCGATCTCCTGCGCGATCAGATGACCGTTCTCGTCCACTCCCGTTCGGTGCCGGATTTGCGAGGGATGGCGCTTCGTCGTCGCGACCATGTCCTCCGTCCGGTCGTAGATGAGCTTCACGGGCACCCGCGACTTGAGCGCCAGCAACCCCGCGTGCAGCGCCACCATGGAAGGGAACTCCTCCTTGCCCCCGAAGCCTCCACCGGTCGGCGTCTGAATGACCCGGATCTCCTCTTCCGAACGGTTCAGCGCCGGCTTCAGCGCCTTCACGACGTAATAGGGACATTGCATCGAGCCCTTGATGACCAGCACGTCGTCGTCCAGGTACGCCAGCATGCCCTGCGTCTCGAGGTAGACATGCTCCTGGGCACCCGTCTCGTAGACGCCCTCGACCACGATCGGAGACTCGGCCAGCGCCCGTTCCACGTCGCCCTTCTGGATCGACAGTCGCTTGAGCACGTTGTCCTCGCCGTACTGGATCAAGTCCGGACTCGGCAGGCTGCGGAAATCGAGAGCAGGCGGGTCGACGTCGACGATGACTTGCACCTCGCGCAGCGCCCGGCGGGCCACTTCGCGCGACGGGTGGGCCAGCAGGAGGACGGGCTCGTGCACGTGTCGAACGTAGCCAGGCGCCAGGGCCGGCTGATCGTATTCCATCAGGTAGACGGCGTTTCTGCCCGGGATGTCGGTGTGGTCGACGATCACGAACTCGGACCAATCCACTCCGTCTCCAAAGACGATGTTGGAGATGCGGCCTCTCGGCGCGGGGCTGCGGACCGTGGCTCCCCAGAGGAAGTCCTCCAGCGGAAGGTCATCGACATAGCGCTCTTGCCCCGTCAGTTTGGAGAGGCCCTCACGACGGAGCATCGAGGAGCCTTCCGCCGCAACGTCGGCAAGCCTTCGGGGCCGCGGCTTCGTGGCCGGTCGAGAGCTCATGGCAGGCACCACCGAGTAAATGTAAACACAATGATCCTCACTGATGGTGGGGCTCCGTCCGCCGGCTAGCAACGGCGGCCTGGACGAGGAGGTGAGATAGGCCGATGAATGCCGATAGCGACGATTCCAGCCGCTTCATGCGGGAGGCGCTTCGTTTCGCCGTGGAGAGCGCGGCATCGCGGAACGGCGGTCCCTTCGCGGCTGTGGTGGTGAAGGACCGCGAGATCGTGGGTCGCGGGTCCAACACTGTGACCGGGCAGAACGATCCGACGGCCCACGCCGAGGTGCAGGCGATCCGCGACGCCTGCCGGCATCTGGATACCTTTCGGTTGGACGGATGCGAGATCTACTGCAGCAGCGAGCCCTGCCCGATGTGTCTGGGCGCCATCTACTGGTCGCGGTTGGAGCGGGTCTACTACGCCAACGATCGGGGCGTAGCGGCGGAGGCCGGATTTGACGATGCGTTCATCTACGACGAGATAGCCCGGCCGATCGGGCGCAGGGTTCTCCCCACGCGGCGCCTGACGGTGGATGGAGCCGACGATGCGTTTCGCGTATGGGAGGATCTGGAGGACCGAATCGAGTATTGATCCGGCGATTCCGCCGGAGAATCGCTACCGCTTCTTCCTCGCCTTCTTCAGAAGCTCGCGCGGATCCGGACCCGTCGTGCACTCCGAGCCGCCCGGGCTCACCGGTTCCGGCGGCCCCGGAAACCGCGGCGTGCACGGCGGCTTCGGGACACGGTACGGGCGCTTCCGGTCCCGCGGAGCTCTCCCTCGGTTGCTCTTCGCCATCTGAACCACCGCCTTTCCTCCGATATTCTAGCCCAGTAGGTGACCATACGCATGCACCCCGCGCCTTGTGTCGGAGGCCGGCGGCAGAGCTACAGCTGGAGCCACAGGTGGGTCGCCGGTCGGGGACGCCCGGGGGCCGAGACGCCTGGCGCCGCGTAGCGGGTTCCGTAGGTTTTTCTCGGTCGCCGACGTCCCTGACCTCTTGCGAGGAAGATGACCGCTCAACGAACGCCGACGAGCCTTGAAGCCGTACGGATCGCCATGTGGTCCGGACCGCGCAACATCTCCACCGCCCTGATGCGTGCGTGGGGGAGCCGGCCCGATACCTACGTCTGCGACGAGCCGTGGTACGCCTTCTACCTGCAGACCACCGGCCGGGACCACCCGGGCCGGGCGGAGATCCTGCGCGAGCACGACACGGACCCGGGCCGGGTGATCGCGTGGCTGACGGGGAAGGTCCCCGAGGGCAAGCGGATCTTCTATCAGAAGCAGATGGCCCATCACCTCCTCCCCGGCGCGGAGCGCGATTGGCTGAGCGCCGTTCGGCACGCGTTCCTCATCCGCGAGCCGCAGGAGATGCTCACCTCGCTGATCCGGGTCACGTCCGATCCCAGCCTCGACGACACCGGGCTTCCGCAGCAGTGGGAGCTGTTCGAGCGGGCTGCCGCCGACACGGGAACGCCGCCGCCCGTCATCGACGCGCGGGACGTGCTCGAGGACCCGGCCGGGCTTCTGGTCGCCCTTTGCGGCGCCCTGGAGGTGCCGTTCATGGAGTGCATGCTCTCGTGGGAACCGGGGCCGCGCCCGACGGACGGCGTGTGGGCGAAGCACTGGTATGCCTCCGTGGAGGCTTCGACGGCCTTCCGGCCGTATCGTCCGAAGCCCGACCGGGTGCCCGCCGGGCTGCAGGGGCTCCTCGACGAGTGCCGGCCGATCTACGACCGGCTGTACGCAGAACGCTTAACCGCCTGAGCGAGATGCTTCAGCATTACGACGAGAGAAACCGCGATCTGATCGTGAACGTGAACGGCCGCCTGCTGCACCGGGACGAAGCGGGAGTCAGTCCCTTCGAGAGCGTCGTGCAGGGAGGGGACGCCGTTTGGGAGGGGCTGAGGCTGTACGAGGGCCGGATCTTCAGGCTGGAGGAACACCTGGACCGGCTCCGCGCATCCGCCGCAGCCCTCGCCTTCGAGGAGGTGCCGACCCACGAAGAGATCATGAGCGAGATCCGACGCACCCTCGAGGCGAACGGTATGAGGGACGGCGTTCACATCCGGCTGACGCTGTCGCGCGGCGAGAAGATCACGTCGGGCATGGACCCGCGGCTCAACCGCTCCGGCCCGACGCTCATTGTCCTGGCCGAGCACAAGCCGCCGGTCTACGAGCGGGATGGTATCCGTCTCGTCACGAGCTCCATTCGTCGCCCGCCGCCCGACGTTCTGGATCCCAAGATCCATCATGCCAACCTGATCCCCTCCATCCTGGCCAAGATCGAGGCCAACTTGGTAGGCGCAGACGACGCCCTGATGCTCGACATGCAGGGCTTCATCGCGGAGACGAACGCCACCCACGTCTTCGTCGTCGAGGCCGGCCGAGTGGCCACGGGGACGACCCGGGCGTGCCCCGAGGGAATTACGCGGGCCACGGTGCTGGAGTTGTGCGAGCGGAACGGGATTCCCGCCGAGGTTCGGGATCTCTCCACGACGGATGCTTACAGCGCGGATGAGATGTTCTGCACCGGCACGATGGGAGAGCTGGCTGGGGTGATCGAGCTGGATGGTCGGGCGATCGGCACGGGAGAGGTGGGCCCCCTCACCCGGCGGCTCAGCGAGCTGTATGCCGCCGAGACGGCGTCGAGCGGGACCCCGATTCTGGAGGCGCCAGCGACCTCGGCAGGCAGCTAGGGACCGGAGGTCGGGCCGGGATCCTCGCCGGAGAGCGAGTCTGCGGGTGCGGTGACGGGATCCCCGGACGCGAGCGAGTCCACGGCTGCCAGGGAATCGGCGTACAGCCTCTTCGCGCGATTCAGGAGCGCCTGTGCCTCCGAGGCGGGCACGCCAAGGTTGGACCCGCCGAACTGGCGCATCACGGCCACGTTGAGCGCCTGCACGAGGCCGTCCCCATCGAGCACGGGACCTCCGCTGCTTCCGCGAGTGGTCACTGCATCATAGACCACCGCCGTGGAGCTGGACTGACCGACGATCCCCTTGGTGGCCAACGGCGCGATGTGCCCCGCTTCCGACAGGCGGCGGGCGACCGACCAGAAGTCGCGATCGGAATCGCTCATGATCGAATCCACGAACGCCGGATCGGTTCGGGCCAGTAGCGCCTGGATGCCCGTCGGATAGCTGAGGACGACGATCTCCTCACCGGGCGCCACGAGCGAATCGCTCAGCTCCAGGGGTTCGACGCCTTCAACGAGAGGACTGCAGCACAGCACGGCCAGGTCCACATCGCCCGCGTTCAGCACCTGATGTAGCTCGAACGGCTCTGAGATTCCCGGGAGGTAGCCGATGAAGCGACTCATTCGGGGTAGCCAGCCCTCCTCCAGAAGAGCTCGGGCCGTCTGATCGAAGTTCCAGGGGATGGCGAGGTGTCGATTGGTGAGGAGCAGGCCTTCCTCGGAGGCCACGAAGGCGGTTCCGGTGAACTGGCGCTGATACTCGGGTCCCTGGCCATCCACGCTCAGGAGCAGACCACCGGGAGCACGCACGGAAGCTCCGTCCGGTGAGAGGGCGATTCTCAGCAGCCGTCCGCTCTCGGCCTCGGCAAAGCCGTACGCGCCCTGCAGGAGGACGATGGAGCGAGTCGCATCGGAGATGATCCTTCGGGCATCGAGGCTCCGCTCCTCCAGCGCCTCGAGCCGTTCGGCGAGCTGCGCCTCGAGGTCCAAGCGGATACGATCGAGCTCCTGCTCGGTGAGTGAGTTCTGCTCGCTCTGCTCCAGGAGGGCGCTGATCTCCTGGAGTATGGAGGCGTCCGCCTCGACTCGGCGGCGCAGGGCCCAGCCCTGGAGTGCCAGGGCGAGGATGGAGGCGGTCAGCGCGATCAGCACGACGGCGGCGACGGCCCGCGAGGCCGGACCCGTTTGCGTGAGGATCTCGCGCGGTAAGCCCGAGAAGAGAATGGCCAGGCGGCCGAACCAGCCGGCCTCGCTCCGCCGTGCGCAGTCCACGCAATCGCCGAGCGCTTCCGGGATCGTCTTGTAGGGTCGGTCGGGGCCTCGATGGAGACGGAAGCGAAGGAAGGGGCCGGTTTCACCGATCTCGAGGAGGTCCCCCGTGGCGAGCTGGGCTTGTGCCACGCGCTCGCCGTTCACTCGAACGATCTCGCCAGGCGCCGAGACGATCTCGTACGACGAGTCTTCCC
The DNA here is from genome assembly GCA_030600085.1 of Gemmatimonadales bacterium. Lineage (GTDB taxonomy): Bacteria > Gemmatimonadota > Gemmatimonadetes > Palauibacterales > Palauibacteraceae. The sequence goes on from JAUVMT010000049.1 coordinate 10,535, forward strand.
GGCGCAGCTCGGCGTGGTGCTCCGCGACCGCCGGCTCGCGGTCGGCGGGGAAGTGGATCTCGGATCGGATCCCGGTGCCGATTCGGATTCGCGGGCTGCTCGAGACGTGCGTCGTCCCTCTGAGTGCGCCCGAGAGGTGGACGATGATCGACCTGACGAGAGGGGGCTCGGCGCTCCTCTCCTCGGGGTCCTGCGGCTCGGCGGGGCCGCGGAGCTCCGTCATCGGCGTCTCCGTTGAGGGATGAATCCGCCGGGAAGTTGGGCGCCCAGGGCAGTGGAGGGAAGTATCGCCCGGCTCGGCCGGGCCGGCGGTCAGCGCTCGAGCTTGAGGATCCTCCCCGACGGGTCCACGGAGAGGACGGGCTCTCGCGAGAGATCGGCGCCCACCCAGATGGAGCGTTTGGGACCGATGTGCAGGGCGAGGCTCAGCGAGAAGCCGTCGGCGGCCGACGTGTCCACGGCGTAGCCTGCATCTGCGAGGGACGCCGCGGAGACCGATGAGAGCGGGTTCGACGAGCCGACGTTGATCCACCCCGTCAGGAGCTCCGAGTCGAACACGGATTCGCGCCAGTGGCCGTCTCGCGTGCCGGTGCCGCCCGTGTTTTCCACGGGAACGGGGACGCCCGCATAGGCTCCGCCTCCGATGTCGTCGAAGGCGCTGAGGGCCTCGCTGCCCGTGAAGTACGGGTCCGGAGATCCCGCATCCGTGATGAGCCCGAAGCTTCCCCAGAGCGTGCCGAACCCGAGGACGTGTCCCATCTCGTGGAGGACGAGCGCCTCTAGAATCCCCAAGCTCTGGGCTTGGTCCAGATCGTCCTCGTCCAGCGTCAGCTGACCCGTGAGCGGAAGCCCGCTGGCGCTCCGGATGAAGCAGGGCCCGGCCTGGCCCAACGCCCCGCCGGCCCCGTCGATCGGCTCCACCTTCACGAAGATCATCAGATCATCGATCGTCTCGCTGACCGCCTCGTGGCAGCTGCCTCCGCCGTAGGTCAGGGCGACGCTCGGCACGTCGCCCGTGATGACCTCCTCCCACCGGGCCGCCGCGGCCGAGAAGACCGAAGCGTAGCTCGTTGCGCCCACGAAGCGTAGCTCGATGTCGAACCCCGGTGAGGGAGGTGGTGGCGGTGGAGGTGGTGGGGGAGGTGGGGGAGGAGGAGGCGGTGGTGGCGGCGGAGCCTCGACGGTCACGCTGACGCTGACCGAAGCGGTCGCCCCGTTCGAATCGGTGGCTTGCAGGATGACCGTGTGGCTGCCGATGGAGAGATCGTCGCGGGTAAAA
>JAUVMT010000235.1 GCA_030600085.1 Gemmatimonadales bacterium
CGCCGCCCGTCATCCGAGACGTTCGCGGAGGAGCTGACCGACCAGCTCGGGATTCGCCGTCCCCTTGGTGGCGCGCATCACCTGTCCGACGAAGAAGCCGAGCAGACCGGTTTGCCCTTCCCGGTAGCGTGCCGCCTGGTCGGGGTGGCCCTCGATGGCCCGCTCCACGAGCGCCTCGAGCTCCTGCGGATCGCTGATCTGCTCCAGCCCCTCGGAGCGCACGATCTCCTCGGGGTCGCCCCCCTCCTCCACCAACCGCGCGAACACGTCCTTCGCGATGCGCCCCGAGATGGCGCCTTCCTCGACCAGCGCGACGAGTCGACCCAGTTGCGAAGCCTCCATCGGGAGGTCCTCGACGGATCGTCCCTTCAGCTCGCGAAAGAGCTCGTTCACGACCCAGTTCGCGACCGCACGTGGGGAACCACGTTCCGCGAGGGCTGCGTCGAAGAACCCCGCGACCGCCAGGTCACCGGTGAGGACGTCGGCATCCTCCTCCGGCAGATTCAGCTCGGTCACGTAGTACCTGAAGCGCTCCGCCAGCTCCGGTACCCTCGTTCTGAGGCCGTCGCGTTCTCGGCGTCCGGTGTCTTCACCGACGACCTGCGCCGCCGTCGCGATCTCGGCCTTCTCGACCTTCGCGGTGGGTTGATCGGCGAGCGCGAGATCGTCCTGAAGCTGTCGTCTCGCCCACGGGTCCTTGAGCTCCACGGTGCGGTTGTAGACGGGCCGGCCGCCTTCGCCCTCGTCGGGATCGCGGATGAAGTATCCGAGTCTCTCGAACTGGTAGCGCGTGCCGGGAGCATCGTCAGCGACGCTCGGCTCGATCCTGGCCTCGGGCACGATGACTAGCGACATCGGGTTGAGGTGCTCGTGGAAGTCCGCGTCCTCCTCCGGGTTCGGGACGGAGAACAGCCGGTCGTAGAGCCGAACTTCGCACGGGATGGCTTCGGCGTTGGAGACCCAGTGGATCGTCCCGGACACGTGGCGGCCGTCGGGCGCCGAGCCGCCGCCGCTGTCGGGGTCGTAGGTGCAGCGGAGCTTCCAGACCTGCCCATCGGGAGCCCTCACAATCTCCTTGCACGTGACCAGGTAGCCGTACTTGAGGCGGACCTCGCGGCCGGGAGCCAGCCGGCGGAATCCTTCCGGGGGATTCTCCTCGAAATCATTCCGCTCGATGAGGATCTGCCCCGAGAACGGGACTTTGCGCGTTCCCGTCGCTCCGACGTCGGGCGGAAAATCGGGAGCGTCGAGCCATTCCTTCTCGCCCTTCGGGTAGTTCTCGATCTCGAGGCACAGCGGCTGGAGCACGCACATGCGGCGCGGAGCTCGCCGGTTCAGATCGTCCCTCACCACGTGCTCGAGCGTGCCGATATCCACCCGCTTGTCCGCCTTCGCGATGCCGACGAGATCGCTGAAGCGGCGGATCGCCGCGGCGGTCACGCCGCGACGCCGCAGCCCGGTCAGCGTCGGCATCCGCGGATCGTCCCACCCGTCTACGCCCCAAATCCCAGGCTCCCGGCCCTCGCTCACGAGCTGCGCCAGCTTGCGCTTGCTCATGACGGTGTAATCGAGGTTCAGGCGAGCGAACTCGGTCTGCCGTGGTCTGGGTTCCCATCCACCCGGCTCCCCCGTCTCGACGTCGGGGCGCGTGTTGTCGACGACCCAGTCGTACAGCTCGCGGTTCGGCAGGAACTCCAGTGTGCAGAGCGAGTGGGTGATCCCCTCGATCGCGTCCGAGAGAGGATGTGCCCAGTCGTACATGGGGTAGATCGGCCACTCGTCGCCCGTCCGATAGTGAGTGGCATGGCGGATCCGGTAGAGGAGCGGATCGCGCATCTTCATGTTCGGGGCCGCCATGTCGATCCTGGCCCTGAGCACGTGCGCCCCGTCCTCGAACTCGCCGGCCCGCATGCGTTCGAACAGCTCGAGGCTCTCCTCGATCGACCGGTCGCTGAACGGACTCGGGGTCCCAGGCTCGGTCACGGTGCCGCGACGCGCCCGGATCTCCTCCAAGCTCGAGCTGTCCACGTACGCCTTCCCGTCGCGAATCAGCTGAAGAGCATGGCGATAGAGCTGCCCGAAGTAGTCGGACACGTAGCGCGAGGGACCCTTCCACTCGAAGCCCAGCCAGCGTACGTCCTCCTCGATCGACCGCGCGTATCTCTCGTCCTCGGTCGCCGGGTTCGTGTCGTCGAACCGGAGGTTGCAGGTGCCCCCGTACTCCTGCGCGATCTGGAAGTCGAGACAGATCGCCGTGGAATGACCGATGTGCAGGAAGCCGTTCGGCTCGGGAGGAAAGCGCGTAGCCACGACGCCGCCGCTCTTCCCGGCCGCGACATCGCCCGCGACCATCCCGCGGATGAAGTCAGGCGCTCTCTCGGACGTGCTTTGGCTCACGCGGCGTCCCCTTCCTCTATTCCCGTTATTCCCCGTAAACCTCCGTCTCGGGGAAGGTCAGCGCGAAGCCGTACCACCGAGTGAAGAGCTGTAAGGGGCGCTCGACCTCCAACCGCTCGCCGTCGGCGTCGAAGAGCCTCCCGTCCCGGAGCGCGACGCCGTCATCCAGCCGGAGCTCGTCGTCTACCCACGTGGCGCTCCTCGTTTCCGCGTAAAAGGCGGAGGGTGCGCGGGAGGACGGCTCCACGTACAGCACGATCGGCCGGTCGTTCAGCTCGTCCACCATCGCGTCGCCAGCCTCGAGGATGACCTCCATCGGAAAGTACTTCGCCGACTCCTCCGTCCAGATCCCGATCCCCACTTCCATCGTGGGACGCCGCTCGTCCTCCTCGAGGATCGTGCCCTGCAGGCGGTCGGTTAGCTCTAGGAAACGGTCGAACAGGCGCTGTACGTAATTCCTCCCCTTCACTTCCCGCATCGGCCGTTCCGAGACGGCGACCTTGAGATCGGGGTACGTCGCGAGCGCCGATTCGGCGTTCATGTGAAGGAGGTTGTAGACCGGGAGGCGATATCCCTTCAGCGGCCCGTACACGGCTTCGCCGGTGATGTGGTTCCAGATGGATCCCGTCTCTTCGTCCCAGAGGGTAGAGAGGCCGTCGTAGAGCCCTCGGTTCTCGAAGTGGTGAACCTCACCGTTGACGAGGGGAGTCAGACTGACCCCCGTGTTGCAGGCCACTCAGAAGCTCACCATCCAGGGCTCGCCCGCGATCTTCCCCTGGGCGACGTGGTGGTAGGCCATCTGGTCGGTCACCAGCGCGAGGCGGCCGGCCTCGGGATGGTCCATGACGAGGAGCGACGTTTGCCCGTCGAGCTCGCCTTCCTCGAGAGCCCTGAGCAACGGCCGCGTCGTCTCGACCCGGAAGGGTGCGTAGACGGTGGAGTCCACCTGGTAGGCGCGATCTACGTCGAAGTCGGCAGCTTCCTGACCCTGCAGGGCGCCGCTCGCCAGGAGGCTCGCGATAGGCACGGCCGCGGGGGCGGTCAGAGCCCGTTTCCACCTTCTCCAACTAACGTGCATCGTGCCTCTCCGTCCTGATTCCGCTCTACCGGCCTTCCTCCGCCGCTTCGGCGGCGCTCGTCAACCTCGGATCAGGGGCACCCGCGCTCAACCCCC
>JAUVMT010000033.1 GCA_030600085.1 Gemmatimonadales bacterium
GCTTCGCTGGCGGAGGCAGTGGTCGAGATGCCCGAGCTGGAGCTGGCCATGGAATCGGACGAGACCGGTCGGTTCTGGTTCCGCAACGTGCCGGCCGGCGAACAGCTGCTCGTCATTTACTACCTCGGTTACTCGGACTCTACGCGGATCTTTCTCGTGCCGGACGAGCTCAATCACCTCGAGGTCGCCGTCGAGCTGAGGGTCCTTCCCGTTGCGGATCTGATCGTTCACGTGGAGGCGCTCGACACGCCCAGCAAGCTCACCGAGTTCAACCGACGCCGAGAGAAGGGAGAGGGATACTTCATCACGCGGGCAGACATCCTTCGCAGAGACCCGGTCCGAACGACGGACATGCTCAGGACCGTGCCGGGTGTTCGCATTGCGAGCACCAATCTGGGTCAGGCGTCCATCCGGATGCGTGGACGCAGCTGCAACATCGCCTACTTCGTGGATGGGATTCGGGCCCCCTACTTCAATCTGGACGGCGTGCTGCCGTCCAGCGTGGAAGGCATCGAGATCTACAAGGGCACGGCGTCCGTTCCGCCCGAGTTTCGGGGACCGCTCACGCCGTGCGCCGCAATCGTCATATGGACACGGGACCCCGGCCAGCCCTAGCGGTTATCTTCGCATTGCACACTGAACCAGATTCGATATGACTCAGCGATCGACAACAGCGTACCGGTGGCCTGCGGCTCTGCTTCTCCTGAGCCTCTCGGCGCTGGCTCGTCCCGACGGGATCTCGGCGCAGGTCGAAGACACCCTGGCCACCTTGAAAGGACGGGTGCTGTCGCGCAGTCGAGCGGAGCCCGTCGAACAGGCGTTCGTGTTCCTCCTCGGGAACGGCAAGGGCGGGATGACGGACGCCGAAGGTCGTTTCTCGATCAACGACGTCGCACCGGGCGTCGACACGGTGCAGGTCCGGTATTTCGGCTTCGAGCCCAGCACGACCCTGGTCGATCTGCAGCCCGGCCACATCACCGACGCGACGCTGCTGATCAGCAACACCGTCCTGGAGGTAGCCGATCTGACGGTGGAGGTTCGGCGCACCTACACGGGCAAGCTGAGAGGCTTCGAGGAGCGACGCATGAAGGGCTTCGGCGATTTCATCACTCCGCAGCAGATCGAACGCCGGCAGCCTCGGCTGCCAAGCGACATGCTGCGGGCCATCGCGGGGGTCGTCGTCGGATCGGAGCAATTCGGAGAGACGGAAGTCTACTTCACGAAGGGCGGCTCCTCCGGCCGCTGCTACCCCACCGTCTGGCTCGACGGGCAGCCCATGCGCGACATGAACGTCGACGAAATCACCGGAGCCGACCTTCTCGCGATGGAGCTGTACAAGGGAGCCACCCAGATGCCGCCTCAGTGGGCGAGCAGCTCGTGCGGCCTGATCATCGTATGGACGAAGGAGGGCCCGATTCCGGACGAGGAAGGCTAGGCCCGCCTCCCAGTCTCTCCTGAGTCCCCGCGAGTCATCCCAGAGCTTCAGGGTTCGAGAACCACCTCCCAGGTCGTCTCCAGGTCCTTCCTGAGCGTGTGATACACGCTGCAGTACTTCTCGAACGACAGGTCTGCGGCCCGGCTCGCCTTGCTCTCGGAGACGTCGCCCCGGACGACGAATCGTGCGTGGATCGACTCGAAGAAGCGCGGAGGATCCGGTCGCCGGGTGCCGGACACGGTGACGGTGAGTCCTCGCAACTCCTGACGGCCCTTTTCAAGGATATCCACCATGTCGATGCCGGCGCACGCACCCACCGCGGCCAGCAACATGTCGGTAGGTGCAGGAGAAGCGTCCCTCTTGCCGTCTATCACGGCGGTTCGTCCTCCCGAACTGACCGTGAAACGAAAGCCCTCCTCCCATTCCAACTCGACTTCCAGCGTGTTCTTCGACATCGCAGGCACTCTCGCTATGGGTGATCCTCCGCCGATGGGATAACCGGCTCAACCTAACCCTACCCGCATTCCGGCGGCTCCGCGATCTTCCGAGACGATGAAGGAATCCTCGCGCACCCCCTCATGGGCGATCGCGCTGGACCGGGTACGCTGGATCGGTCCGGGCATGGCCATGGCCGCCACGGCGATCGGGGCCAGCCATCTCGTGCTCGCGCCAACCGCTGGGGCCGCTTTCGGCTACGACCTTCTGTGGGTGATGCTGTTCAGCCACCTGTTCAAGTACCCGGCCTTCGAGTTCGGCCCCCGCTTCGCAGTAGCGACCGGGCGCTCGCTGCTGGATGGCTACGCCTCGGTCCCGGGACCGCGAAACTGGGCTCTCTGGATCTTCCTGGCCGGAACCGTCGTCCAGGGCGTCACCGTTCTTGCCGGAGTCCTCGGCGTGAGCGCAGCCGTCGTGGCCGCCGGTCTGCCTCCGGGAGCTTCGATCCCCTTCATAAGCCTGGCACTCGGCCTCCTGTGCGCGGCTCTCCTCCGATCGGGAGGCTTCGACGGTCTCTCGGCGCTCAGCAAATGGCTCCTTCTCGGTCTGTCCGCCATGACGTTGGTGGCGTTTATCGCCCGACCGCCGTCCGGTGAGTTCTGGCATGGACTGGTCATCCCCGAGATCCCGGTCGGCTCCCTGCTCTTGATCGGCGCGCTGCTCGGCTGGATGCCCACGGGCATAGACGTGTCGGTCTGGCACTCACTCTGGGCCCTGCAGCGGAAGTCCGTCTGGGAGTCGACGGCGGAGCGGAAAGGAAGCGGAGGCACCCTGGGAGCCTTTCGGGTCGGCCTGGCCGACATGAGGATCGGCTACGCGCTTTCGTTCGTGCTTTCGATCATGTTCGTCGCCCTCGGCGCGGAGGTCCTGCGCCCGGCCGGCGAGATTCCGACCGGCGCCGGGGTAGCGATCACCATCGCCCGGCTCTACACGGACGTACTGGGTTCCTGGGTGTACCCACTCTTTCTGGCGGCCGCTTTCTTCGGGATGTTCTCCACCGCGTATGGCGTGCTGGATGGCTTTCCTCGAGCCTTCCGGGAAACGATGAGGCGATTGGGAGCACGATCCTCAACCGACGTGAGCGGAGAGTCGCGGGGCGGTCGGCGGCTTTACTGGGGATTCCTCTGGGCGAGTCTGGCTCTGGCGTTCGTAGAGACGCTGATCATCCCCGATCCGGTGGTGCTCGTCACGATCGCCGCTCTCGCCTCCTTCCTGATCGCCCCCGTTCTGTATGCCCTCAACTACGCCTGCGTGACTCGCCTGATCGAGGACCCCGCCCTCCGACCCAGCCGGGGTCTTCGCCTCTGGGCCGTCGTCGGGATCGCCTGCATGCTGGGTGCGACCTGCCTGTTCCTGTACCTTCAGATCCGTGGCTGAGGGGCAGCCGATGTGAAACCAGGCCGGCGCACCGAGCGTACGGCCCTTTAGAGACCCTGATGGAGGACGAGTGATGGTCGAGATTATTTGGCTGGCCGCCACGGGCGCGGCTGGCGTGTTCGGATACGCGAAGTCGCGGCGGTTCGTAAAGAGTCGCCTCCGCTTCGTTGAGGGCGTCCGCAAGCCCTACGTGCCGGTGCTCGCCGGAGGCGCCGCAGCAGCGGCGGCCGCTCCACTCGTATGGCTCCTCCCGATCATTGGAACCGCGACCGCCGTCGTATTCGGTGCCAGCGTCGGAGCGGGTGTGGTATCCGGCCGTAAGGACCTCGACAAGAGCTCCTAGACGAACCCAGGTGCCGGTCGCTGCCCGGCGTGCTATCGTCGGGCATGCTCCAGAATCCGGGTCTGAAAGCCGCGGTCATCGGCGCCTTCTCCCTGCTCGGCAGCCTCGGCCACGCACCCGCGGCGTCCGCAGGCCCCGCTCTCTCCAAATCGGAAGCCACGTCGGAAGCGCCGGCGCGACCGCACACCGAGCTGATCTCATCGGACCCTGCCGGCGGGGACACCCTGACGTCGGAGCTGGAGCTCATCAGGTTGATCTTCAGCGGACCGGTCGAGGAGGCGCTGAGCGAGATCCGCCTCGCCGGACCGATGGGACTGAATCTGTCGCTCGAGGCACGCACCGACCCGACGATGGACCGGACGCTGCTGGCCGCCGTGCCCCCGTTGACCCCCGGCGCCTACCGCGTCGCTTGGCGAACCGTCTCGGTAGACGGTCACGCCGTCTCCGGGTCCTTCGTGTTCTTCGTGCCGGTGCAGACGGGCGACGAGGACGAGGCGGCCGGGGATCGCGCCGGGGCCGTCGAGGGAACTGAGACGGACCCTGGCGCAGCGTCGCGGTTCGAACCTCCCCCGGCAGAGACAGATGTTCTCGGAATCGGGGTCCCTCCATCGCTCGCTCTATCACGCGGAGCCGCCGTAGCCACGCTTCTCGCCCTGGGCGGCCTGCTAGCCATCATCGTCTGGGTGGCGCCGGGTGAATCCCGCCGTGCATCGAGGCTGGCCTACCTTCTGGCGCTCTTGCTCCCCGTCCTGCTCGTTGGCCACCTCTTCTTTTGGCTGCGGAGCGTGAGCCCGGGAGACGCTCTGGACCTCGAGACCATCCCTGCGCTGCTCGGCACGCGCGCCGGGGGGCTCGAGCTGCTCAGACTCGGCCTCGCCGTCGCAGCGCTGGCCACCCTGGCCTTCGGTCGGCATCTGGGATCCGCCGCGTTCCTGACTCTTCTCGCCACCCTCGTCAGCGGCGCGACGGGCCATGCGCTTTCGACAAACCCCACTATCTCGGTCCCGGCGAAGGCGGCGCACCTCGCGGCCACGCAGTACTGGCTCGGAGGCCTCGTGTACCTGATCGTCGAGGCCAAGGATTCGCCGGAGTACCGCACGGCGGCTCAAAGGATCTCCCGCATCGCGGTCTTCGCCGTGATCACGATCGCCGGCACGGGCATCATCCAGACACTCGTGGCGCTCCCAGCGGTCACGGCGGTGTTCACGACGACGTACGGCCGCCTGGTCCTGGCGAAGACGGCGGGCCTGATCGTGCTCGCCCTAGTCGGATTTCGCAATCAGTTCAGCCTGCTGCCGGCTCTCGAGGAAGAGATGGGAGCTGGCCGGCTTCGCCGATCCGTCATGTGGGAGCTGCTTGTGATGATCCTGATCTTCGTGCTGGCGGCGTTGCTCGCCTATGTCCCGCCGACCGCCTAGCCCAGCGGAGGAGCCGGCGATAGCGGCCGAGTGCGACTTCGGCGGCGAAGGGGCGCTGGACGGCTGCGCCACCCACTGGTACCGCGGCGGATCCTCACACCACCATAACCGACGACGGATGGCCTGGGCCCTCGTCCTGGCCGCGGGTTACATGATCGTGGAGATCGGCGGCGGGCTGATCTCGAACTCCCTGGCCCTCCTGGCGGACGCGGGCCACATGGCAACGGACGTCTCGGCTCTCGGGCTGGCGCTGTGGGCGATGCGGCTGGCGACGAAGCCCGCCACTCCGCGAAAGACCTACGGTTATCACCGGGCCGAGATCCTGGCGGCGCTGGCCAACGGGGCCGTCCTGGTGCTGATCTCTTTCTTCGTGCTCTTTGAAGCCGTGCGGCGCTTTCGGGAGCCGGCCGAAGTGGTCGGAGGAGCGATGCTGGCCGTGGCCGTCGGCGGGTTGATCGTGAACGGCGTCGCGGCATGGCTCCTCGAGGGCGGCAGGCACGAGAGCTTGAACGTGCGTGCGGCGTGGTTGCACGTGATCGCCGACGCCCTCGGCTCCATCGGGGTCATCGTGGGAGCGGCGCTGATCCTGGCGTTCGGGTGGGCATGGGCCGATCCAGCGGCCGCATGCCTGATCGCCGCACTGATCCTCTACAGCGCCTGGTCTCTGCTCAAAGAAGCCGTCGACGTGCTGATGGCCGCGGCACCGGGCGAGCTGAGCACGGAGGCGGTACGCTCGGCGCTGGCGGAGGTGGAAGGCGTCACCGGGATCCACGACCTGCACGTGTGGACGCTCACCTCGGGCCTCGTGATGTTGACGGCGCACGCAAATCTGAAGCGCTCCGCGGACGCGCAAGCGGCGCTGCGGGCGATGTGCGAAGTGGCCGGAGAGCGCTTCGGAATCCTCCACTGCACGATCCAGCCCGAGGTCGGCGGCGACGACGCTCTGGACCCGGAGATCTAGCGGTTGCCGCCCTCTTCCAGCCGCACCCTCTGCGTTCTGGACTCGAGCAGCGACTCGAAGAAGCTCTGCCTCTGCTCCACGAGCTCCACGCGCTCCTGCACCGACTCGACGAGCGCACGGATCTGATCGAGCTGGCCCTGGTCGAGTCTCGCCCCGTGCCGGTCCTGCTGCATCTCGTGCAGCGCAGCCCCTAGACGCTTGGTGATAGGCCGGAGAATGAGGACTGAAGCCATCGCGAGGATGAAAACGATCGGAATCATCAGTGCCAGAATATCTTCCAAGTCGTCCTCCTTGACATAGAATCTCTTGCCGCGCCGGGGCTGCGGCCTATTTTGATAAGGCTGCCTACCGAATCCTACGCGAGAATCATACGGTCGGTTGCAGCATGTTGTTGCACGACTCCGTCGTGCCCGTGTCCCGCCCTTCCCAGGAGGCTTGAGATGCGCAGGATGATGACCGCCCTGGCCTGCCTCGCGCTCGTCGCCGGCAGCTGGAGCACCGCCCTGGCTCAGGATGCCGAGTACGAGGCGGCCGAGTACGAAGGCCCGATGTTCAGTCAGATCATGGAGTTCGACGTGTCACCCGCCGACGCGGCCGGTTTCGAGATGACGATGGAGAAGATCGTCGAGGCCGCCAAGCTGGCTGATCTGTCAGCCAACTACGGTTGGATGTTCTTCCGGAACGGCTCCATGTTCACGCTGGTCTACCCCGTCGAGAGCATGGCCTACTTCGACAATGAAGACGAGTGGGTAGGCCAGTTCATGGGCACGCCCGGCGAGGCGACGCTCATGGAGGCGTTCGAAGCGTTCGGCGAGCTCGACTACAGCTCGAAGAGCTCGGTCAACAAGAGGAACGTGGCGCACAGCTACGACCCGCCGGACCCGATCGAGAACCCGAACAACGTCATGGTCTACGTCAACTGGGTGAAGCCGGGCAAGGGTGACGCTCACGCCGAGAACACCGCGGGGTTGATGAAGATCATCTCGGACGTCCAGTGGCGTTACCCCGTGCACGCCTTCGACGGCGTCATCGGCGACGGCGGCCTACGGGTCTACGTCGTTCCGTTCGACGACATGTCCACTTTCTACGGAGAGGGATCGCTACCCGCCTATCTGGCCCAGCACGAGAAGGCCGAGGAGTGGGAGGCGCTGATGGGCGAGCGCATGAAGCTCGTCCGTGCCATGGACAACCAGGACCATTCGTTCGTGCCCGGCATGACCTACATGCCCGAGGACAACTAGGCCGCGAGGCACCGTCGGCGGAAAAGCGCCGCGAAACACAAGGCGGGAGGAGGAGCTCCTTCTCCCGCCTATTTCACATCCTGGCTCAGTGACCTCGCCAGGCGCCGAAACCTCTGTCAGCCGCCTTCTCGAACGTGCGAACCACCTCCCGCGTCTCCGTATCGACCGCGACCACGCCCGTGGGGAGAGTGACGTATGCTCGCAGACCGTCGTTCGAGAACAGGATGTCGGACGGCACCCCGGGAAGAGCCACTCTGCCGACCTGCTCCCGCTTGAAGGCGTGGAAAACAGTGATATCCGGGCTGCCCTGGTGGAGAACCCACACCTCCCGACCGCTCGGCGTGAACTGGAGGCGCACCGGCCGGAGCGCTCCGGCGAAGAAGTCGGCCAGCTTCCGGTCCCTGCGCACGCTCAGAATGGTGATCGTGTGCGAGCCGCTGTTCGCCACCCAGGCCTCGAACCCGTCGGGTGAGACGTCCACGTCGGCGGGCGCCGTGCCGGTCGGAATGCTGGCGGCATACACCCGCTGCCGATCGATGACGGTCACGACATCATCCAGGATGTTGGCCACGTACAGGCGCCGGTCGTCCGGCGTCACATCCGCGCGGTGGTTCAGCGCCGTGCCCGTCTTCCAGATCATGAGGAGCTCGCCGTTCTGCGCGTTGAGCTCGAGAACGGAGCCATCCTCTTCGGCCGGCACCCAGAGCCTGGAGCCCCTGCGATTCAGCCGCAGTCCATGCGTGGGAGTGAAGGCGCCGAGATCGAAGACGGCCTCCAGGGATCGCCTCCAGAGGTCGAAGACGAAGATCGAGGAGCCCGTCGAGTCGATGGAGGCTCTCGTGCGCGCCCGGTTGGCCACGTACGCGTACCGGCCATCGGGCGATACCGTCACGTCGCGAACGTCACCCCCCGTCGGGAGCCCATCGATCAGATCCAGGGAGATCGCGTCAAACAGCAGGACCCTGCCGCTCGCGTCGCGGACGACCAGCACTCCCTGCGCCGAGGCCTCGGCGGCGGCCGCCGCAAGGCATGCCGTCAGGAGCACGAGCCGGGAGGCGAATCGACGAATCATCGGTTCCTTTCTTTCCGCACTCCGCACTTCTGTGCCCACCTACCGAAAAGAACGCCGGAAGCCGCCGAAGACGTTCGTGCCGTCCCCGCCTGCGTCCGGTTCGTGTAAGAACAGCGAGCGTACAAAGATAACGTCGAGCACGGTGGAATACGACTCGGGCGCCGAAACTCACTCCACGAGCACGACTTATGCCACACAGCTTTGACGCCTGATCCTGGTGCCGGCTCCGGGCGTCTCCACAGAGACCGCAACCTCCACATCATCTTCTCGATCACCCTCATCGCGGTGCTCGCCGTGTCGAGCATCACCCCCGCGTTTCCCCAGATCTCGCGTGAGCTAGGGGTCTCTCCGGCGCGTATCGGCTGGCTGATCAGCGCCTTCACGATACCGGGCATCTTCCTGACGCCGGTGCTTGGCGTGGCCGCCGATCGGTGGGGCCGCAAGCAGGTCCTCGTCCCCTCTCTTCTGCTGTTCGCCGCGGCCGGTACCGCCTGCGCGTTCGCGACGGACTTCCAGACTCTTCTGGGCCTGAGGCTCCTCCAGGGAGTGGGCGGAGCCTCGCTGGGCGCGCTCAACCTCACGATCATCTCCGACCTGTACACGGAGCCGGTTCGTACCGAGGCGATGGGCTACAACGCTTCGGTGCTCAGCGTGGGAACCGCCAGCTATCCCGCCATCGGAGGCGCGCTGGCGCTTCTGGGCTGGAACTACCCCTTCATCCTGTCCCTCTTCGCCGTGCCCGTCGCGCTGTTCGTGCTCTTCGCCCTTCCTGGGGCGCACCCGACGGCCAACACCTCCCTACGCACCTACTTCGTCCTCGTGGGACGGGCGCTGGCGACGCCCGCGATCGCCGGGATGATGTTCGCGACCGTCACGACCTTCATCATGCTCTTCGGCTCGTACCTGGCCTTCTTCCCCAGCCTCGCCGAGCGATCGTTCGGAGCGACGAGCCTCGCTATTGGCCTCGTGATGTCCGTGGGTTCCATCTGCACGGCGATCACGGCATCCAGGCTGGGAAAGCTCGCCCGCCGGTTCCACAAGACCCATCTCATCCGCGTCGGATTCCTGCTCTACGGCCTCGCGATGCTCGGCTTTCCTGCCGCCCGTGAGACGTGGCAGCTCGTGATTCCGGCGGCGGTGTTCGGCGTGGGAGCCGCCCTGTCGATTCCCACCATACTCACCCTCCTCGCCGACTACGCGCCCGAGGACCAGCGCGGCGCATTCATGTCGATCAACGGCATGCTGCTGAGGCTCGGGCAGACGCTGGGCCCTGTGCTGATCGGCGCGGTGGTGAGCCTGTGGAGCATCCAGGCCGCCTTCTACGCGGGCGCTGCGCTCGCCTTCCTCACCCTAGCCGTCGTGGTGGTGACGATCCCGCGCTCGTAGGGATTGGCCTCCCGCTCGTCGGTCGACCTCCGCCACGCAGATCGGCGGCCCGAGGACGGCTCGACTCTTTAGGACCGAGCGGACCGATCTGCGAGCCCGTAGGTTCAATGGCACCGGCCCCGCGGTAGAACCGGCCCCCTGCGGACCCCGCACACAGCGCGGAGGACATGAGTCATGGCGACACTCTTCTCTGGAACGGCCGCGCACGCGCAACGTCTCCTGGCACTTCTTCTCGGTCTCCTCCCGATCCATTTGGCGGTAGCCTGCGTGTCGCCGGACGCGGAGAGCCGCTCCTCCGGGGTCAGCGAGTCCGAGAGGGCGGCTCCGGAGATCCCGACTCCCGAATTCCGGCTCACCAGAGATCAGACGCACAATCGCTTCAGCTCGGCGATCGAGCCGGCGCTTCGAGTCCCCTCCGGCGCCGTGGTGGAGGTGTTCACCGAGGAGGCGACCGACGGACAGCTCGGACCCGACTCCGGGATCGCCGATCTGCTGAGCTTGTCCATGGATCCGATCCACCCGCTGACGGGACCGGTGTACGTGGAGGGCGCCGAGCCGGGCGATGTGCTCGCGGTCAAGCTGCACGAGATCGAGATCGGCGACTGGGCGTGGCAGGCCATCATCCCGGGTTTCGGATTCCTGGCCGACGAATTCGCGGAACCCTATCTGAAGACCTGGCGCTTCGAGCCGGGGGACTCGGTCGCTTGGTTCACGGACCGCATCAAGATCCCGCTTCGCCCCTTTCCTGGCGTGTTGGGCGTCGCGCCCGCGACCGACTCCATGCTCTCCACGATCCCCCCGCGAGCCAACGGCGGAAACATGGACAACCGCCACCTCACGGCCGGGACGACCGTCTATTTCCCGGTGTTCGTCGAGGGAGCCCTGTTTTCAATCGGCGATACGCACGCCGCCCAGGGGGACGGCGAGGTGGCGGGCACGGCGATCGAGGCTCCGATGCGGATCGTCTACGAGCTGAACGTGATCAAGGGCGGACGCTCGATCGAGGAGCCCCAGTACGAGACCGAAGAGTTTTACGGGGTCACAGCATTCGCCACGACAATCGACGAGGCGGCCAGGAAGGCGACCGGCTACATGATCGATTACCTGGTCGAGACGCACGGGCTCGCGCGCTCGGACGCCTACGCGTTGGCGTCGCTGGCCGGGGACCTCAAGATCTCGGAGGTCGTGGACGTCCCCCACATGCTCGTCTCCATGCACATGCCGAAGTCCGTGCTCGGAATCTGAGCTGCCGGTCGCGGACCCGACGTTGGATCAGCCGAAGACCCAGGAGCCCAGCCCGAGGAGCATGGCCATCACGAGGGTGAAGGCGGCTACGACCCCCCAGCCGATGAGTGCCGTCAGAACGGCCTTGACCGTGTCGACGTCGAGCGCCTGGCGGATGGCGACGATACCGGTCACGAGGAGCCAGATCCAAACGCCGACGTTGATGAGCCCGCCCAGCAGCGGGATGACGCCGAGGACGAAGAGCACGCCCGGTGCCTGCGCGAATCCGAGCGTGCGAAGCAGCTCGCCCCACGTGGCCTTGCCCGCGAAGATCGCGGTCCCGATCAGGTAGGTGAGCCCGGACCAGATGAGCCAGCGCGCGAACGCCGAGATGAGCCCGGCGATCAGGCCGCTGCTGCCCTCCCCGACGCCACCGATCGCCGCGGCGACGGCTACGATGGCGACCACGATCGCCGCCTGCGAAGTCGCGCTCTCGTCGTGCTCGACTTCTTCGTAGGTGTCGACGTCGAGGGTCGCGGCACCTACCATCCGCTCGATCAGAGAGCCTTTAGCTTCCACCTCCATGGGGCTACCTCCGGGCGGTGGCGCAGGTGACGCAGCATCGTCCACTCGGACGCTCGGGGCCTGCGCCCACTTGAAGCTGTCGTGGCAAGTATAGCTTCAGGCTTGGCTTCCGCGCACCCCGACCCGGACGGAGCTGCATGATCGGGGATGCGGAGGCATGATCCTGGAGGGCGCGGCATGATCACGTACGACGCGGTCGTCATCGGCCTGGGGGTGATGGGAAGCGCCGTGCTTCGCTCGGTGGCCGCGCGCGGCCTGCGCGTGCTGGGCATCGATCGCCAGCACCCGCCCCACGCGCTCGGCTCCTCCCACGGGCGAGCCCGCATGATCCGCGAGGCGTATTTCGAGCATCCGCTGTACGTGCCCCTGGTGCGGCACGCCTACGACCTGTGGGAACGACTGGAGCGGGAGAGCGGCACGACCCTTCTACGGATCACTGGCGGCGCCTTCATCGGGGAGGAGGGCAGCGAGCTGGTGTCCGGGACGCTGGAGAGCAGCCGGCTTCACGGAATCCCCGTCGACGTGGTGGATGGCGCCGAGCTCGGGCGGGTCTTCCCGGCCTTCGCCCAGCAGCCGGGAATCCGCGCGGTCCTGGAGCGTCGCGCCGGTTACCTGGACCCCGATCGGTGCGTTCGGGCGCTGCTCGACCGGGCGGAAGAGAGCGGGGCCGAGAGACGGATCGAAGAGGTCATCGGGTGGGAGAGCGAGAGCGGCCACCACGACGGTCGCCTCAGAGTCATCACGGACGGCGGAGAGCATGTGACCGACTCGCTTGTACTCGCGGCCGGCCCCTGGCTACCGAGCCTCCCGACGGGCCATCGGCTCCCTCTAACGGTCGAGCGCGTCGTGCAGGCCGCGTTCGCGCCGGACCGGCCGGCGGACTACACGGAGGAATCGCTGCCGGTGTTCGCCTGGGAATTCGAGCCCGGCCGGGTTTTCTATGGCTTTCCGGCGATCGAGGGGGCCGTGAAGGTCGGGCTCCACCACGGGACGCCCGTCTCCGACCCCGACTCCGCGTCGCGCGAGGTCTCCGCCACGGAAACCGATGAGGTCCGTTCGCTCGTCCGGAAGTTCTTGCCAGGAGCCGACGGACCGCTCGTCGAGGCTAACATCTGCTTCTACACGAAGACCCCGGACGGACACTTCCTGATCGATCGCCTTCCCGGGCTCGAACAGGTGCTGCTGGTCAGCTGCTGCTCCGGCCACGGCTTCAAGTTCGCTCCGGCGATCGGAGAGCTCGTCGCGGATCTCCTCACGCAAGGAGCCGGCGGCTTCGACATCTCCCCCTTCTCGCTGTCTCGATTCGAGGACGGCTGACGCGCGGACCGGCGGCGTCACAGCCGAGCCGCGGTCAGTCGAGCCAGCTCGCGTAGAGCTCTGGTCGCCGATCCCGCCAGAAAAGCCGCCGGGCGGTGGAGTCCCTACAGGCCGCGAAATCAAGGTCGACGAGGACCAGATCTTCCTCCGAGCCGGCTCCCCGGGCAATCACTCGGCCCTCCGGATCCACGACGAAGGACTCGCCCGCAAAGCTCAGGTCATCCTCGCGGCCAACCCGGTTGCACAAGGCGGCGTAGTAGCCGTTCTGGAACGCTGCGGTGCGAACCTCGGCTTCGTAGAGGCCCTCGGGCCATTCGCCGACCGTGCCCGCCTGAGGGATCACGACCAGCTCGGCTCCGGCCACCCCCAATGCCCGCATGTACTCCGGGTAATGGCGGTCGTAGCAGATGGCTACTCCGATTCGCCCCGCTCGCGTGTCGTAGACGGGCGCGCCTCGGTCGCCAGGTGCGTAGTACGCCTGCTCGTGGAAGCAGGTGTAGTCCGTGATGTGGACCATCCGCGTGACGCCGAGCAGGCGGCCGTCGGCGTCGAAGACCGGGGAGCTGTCGTAGGCTCTCCCGTCGTCGCCCAACTCGTACATGTTGAAGACGGTGACGAGCGAGAGCTCTCGGGCCCTCGCTGCCACGGCTTCGGCCAGCGGACCGGGCACGGCTTCCGCCAGGTCGGCCGCGGAAGGATCATCCGCTCGCTGCGGAAAGAAGCGGTCGATGGCGAGCTCGGCGAACGAGACGATCTCGGCGCCCGCCTCGGCAGCGACCCCCATCGCCTCCAGGGCCCTATCCAGGTTCTTCCTTCGATCGGACTCGGCCTTGTGCTGAACCAGCGCGATCCTGGGCATCCTCAGCTTCCTCCGTTCATTGAAGCCTCGTGCGGTCGCCGAGGCCGCCGTCGCGAGCGTTCGGCGCCCATAGGGCACGCGGAACCGTCTTCGCGATCAGGGTGTTTCACGGTGTGTCTTAGTGCAACAACCGTGGCCCGGCGCCGATCGGGCAAGATAGAAGGTACATCCGGTGCGGAGTCGCCGGTGAGCGCCCATAGATGACATTGAGATGACGATGCGAGAAACCAGGATGAAGGCCGTGCGCGAGCTGGCTTCAGTGGCCGTCGGGCTCGGACTCGTTGCCGCGCTGTTCGCTGCGGTTCCTGCCGCTGCCGAAACCGGTGCCGCCGGCGAAGGCGCGGGGCCCTTCGCCTATGTCACGGTGGTGGGCGCTCC
>JAUVMT010000227.1 GCA_030600085.1 Gemmatimonadales bacterium
CCACCCGGTTCGGGATGCGGATTCGTTCCACGCCCTGTTCTTCTTTAATCACGCCGGCATCTCCTCTGCGCGCCGTTTCAAGGTAATACGATCCCGCCGGGGGTCCGTTTCAGAGGAGCGCCCGTTGAGCGGGCCGGAGGCGCGAGATGGTGGGTCACGTTCGACGCGCTCTACCGCCGGCTGGCGTAGCGCCCGTCAGTCTCCACGGGCACCCAACCCTCTTCACGGAGGCGGGTTCGCGCCGCCTCGTCGTTGACCGGCAAAGCCAGACAGAGCACGTCTCCTGTCTTCACCTCCGACCGCTCGTCCACGGGTCGCGTCTTGCCGCCCCGCTCCAGCGCCAGCGGAAGTCCTGGCGGCTTCAGGGCCGTGGGTTCCGCTTCGCCTAGTTCGTCGACCTCCAGCCTCCAGCGCTCCACGCAGGCGCTGCCGTGCAGAAACCGGTGGATCCACTCCTCGATGTCCACCTCGCGGCCGAAGAGAATCCGTGATCCGGCGTCGCTCACCTGGGCGGCGGTGACGGTCTCGGTTCGTCTGTCGATCGCCACATACGAGATCGGCACGCGCGTCATGTCGACCGCCCGCCGGGCGAGAAGGAGGTTCATTCCGTCACTGGGCGTCACACCGAGGATCCCTCGTCGGGACTCGACGGCTGCCTGGAGCAGCGTGCGCTCCTGGCTCGCGTCTCCGTACACGACGTGATGTCCTTCTTTCTGCGCCGACTGCGCCTCGGCCGCGTTCCGGTCGACCATGACGACCGTCTCATCCCCCCTTTCCAGCGACCAAGCGAGGGCGCGTCCCAGCGCGTTCGCGCCGAGGATCGCCCAGCCCTGCTGAGATCTCCGGACGCCCAGGGCCGATGCCACGAGCCCGGCCGTGCCGCCCTGGAGGACGACGGTCGCGGCGATGACAAGAAAGACCAACGCCAGCAGCTCGTCTCCACCGGGGATGCCTTCTTCCGCGAGCCTGCGAGCGAACAGCGAGGCGATCGCCGCCGCCACGATGCCGCGGGGCGCGATCCAGGAGAGAAACAGCCGGTCGTTCACGGTCAGATCCGAGCCGGCCGTGCTCACCGCCACGTCGGCGGGCCGGACGAACAGCATGAGCGCCAGAACCGTGAGCGCGCCGGGCCACCCGAGGCTGACGACCTGTGCCATGCGGACGTCGGCCGCGAGGAGCACGAAGAGAAGGCCGACGAGCAAGACGGTCAGCTGCTCCTTGAACTCCTTCAGCTCGGCCTGCACCCGGGTGCGCATGTTGCCGACGACGAGGCCGGCGACGGCGGCCGCCATGATGCCGCTCTCCGGGAAGATCGCGTTGCTCACCTCGAACAGGGCCAGGACCATGGCGAGGGTGAAGATGTTCTCGTAGCCGTCCGGGACCACTCTCTCCGAGCGGAGAAGCCAGCCGAGGAGGAGCCCGCTCGCCACGCCCATCGCCGTGCCTGCAGCGAGCCGGATCGGAAGGCCCAGCAGGCTTGCCGCGGCGGACGTGGTCGTCGTGGCCAGCACGAACTCCAGCAGCACCACGGCCATCACGGCGCCGATCGGGTCGATCAGGATCGCCTCGGCCTCGAGGATCGTCTGCAGCTTCCTCTTGACGCGGACTCGCCTCAGAAGCGGGGTGATCACGGTCGGGCCCGTGACGGTGACGATTGATCCGAAAAGCACGGCCGGTCGCCAGTCCCACCCCATGACCAGCATGGCGGCGGCTGTCCCGCCGCCGGCGGTGATGGCCCCGCCGATCGTGATGAGCCGCCGGATCGTCCAGGCCTCCGACCGGAGCCGCTGCCAGCGGAGATTGAGGCCGCCCTCGAAGAGGACAACCGCCACCGCGAGGCCCACGATCTCGTCCAGACCGTGCCCCAGCGACCCCGGTCGAACGATGTTCGCGACATCGGGTCCAAGGAGGATCCCGACTGCCAGGAGCAGAACGATGCCGGGGATGCGGAGGTGCCGCGCCACCGATTGGGCGGCGATGCCCGCGGCCAGCGCGATCGCGAAGGTGAGGGCCGGGTTGTCCAAAGCCGGGCTCTCAGTCCTTTCCGAGCATGCGCGCCGCCTCCGGCGCGGCCTCGGGCGTGAGCCACTCCGAGAGAGCGGGGTCCTGCTGGCGCTCGACCGCATCCTCCATTCGCGAGATCGCGTGCTTTCGCAGCAGCCGCTTGGTGCGCGCGTATGCAGTCGGCGGCAGGCTCGCCAAATCGCCGGCCACTTCGTGGGCCCGATCTTCAACCTCTCCCGCTGGCCGAAGCTCATCCAGAGCTCCCCACGCGAGCGCCTCTTCCGGGCCGGCCGTACGAGCGGTGAGCACGAGACGACGGGTCGTCTCGGGACCCAGCTCCGCGCGAACCAGCTCCAGCGGCGCGATGGGGAAGGGAACGCCGACTCGAACCTCGGTGAGGCCGAGCTCGTACGCGCCTTGTCCGCCGACGCGATAGTCGCAGGCGATCGCGAGGATGAACCCGCCGGCGATGGCGTGGCCGTCGACGGCCGCGACGACGGGCCGCGGGAATCCGTAGAGACACAGGAGGGTGCGCCCGAACGTAAGGAGGAGCTCCCGCTGCTGCTCCCGGTCGTAGCCGGGAAGGACCTTGAGGTCGAGGCCGGCGGAGAAACATCCCGACCCCCCGGCGAGCACGACCGCTCGACCGGAGTGGTCGGATTCGACGCTTAGCAGCGCTCGATCCAGCTCGGCCGCGAACTCGATGTCGATCGCGTTGACCGGCGGTCGGGCCATCCGGACGACGGCGATCCCGTCCCGCATCTCGATACGAACGCTCTCGTCCCCTATCTTGAAACCTCCCGCGTCAGTCGCTGGTCATCGAAGGTGGCTTCCGTTCAGGGTGAGCGAAACCCCGTCAGATCAGGAACGAAGGAAGGCAGGAAAGTGGAGGCTCATGCGTGCAAGGCCGCGGTGCTTCGGCGTGCCGCGCTGCCTTTCGCTTTAGTGCTGATGATCCTCACGGAGGTCGGCGTCGTGAAGGCCCAGAGCTCGAGAGAAGGGCAGGCGGAGCCGGCGGAGCTCGTTCTCCGGAATGGCCGTATCGTCACGTTGGACGAGGCGCGCCCCGAGGCCACCGCTCTGGCGGCGTCGGCCGGGCGGATCATGGCCGTGGGCAGCGATGAGGAGATCGAGGCGTACGTCGGCGCGGGAACGGAGGTGATCGACCTCGAAGGACGCCTCGCCATCCCCGGCTTCATCGAGGGACACGGCCACTTCATGGGCCTCGGCACCTCACGGCTCATCCTCGACCTGATGCATGTCGCCGGCTGGGATGAGATCGTGGATATGGTCGCGGACGCCGCGCGGGATGCCGCGCCTGGCGAATGGATCCGGGGTCGCGGCTGGCACCAGGAGAAGTGGGAGTCGGTATACGAACCGACCGTGGACGAGGTACCGATCCACACGGGGCTGAGCGCGGTCTCGCCCGAGAACCCGGTCTTGCTGGGCCACGCGAGCGGGCACGCCGCCTTCGCGAACGCCAAGGCGCTGGAGCTGGCCGGAGTCGATCGGGACACGCCTGACCCTCCGGGCGGGACCATCGTCCGGGACGAGGAGGGCAACCCGACCGGCCTTCTGAGGGAGAGCGCGCAACGGCTGGTATCCGCGGTGATGGCCCGTCAACGCGCCGCTCGAACGTTGGACGAGCAGGTGGCGGAGGCCCGCCTCGCCGCGAGGGTCGCCTTCGACGAGCTGCTGGCGAAGGGTGTGACCTCCTTCCA
>JAUVMT010000053.1 GCA_030600085.1 Gemmatimonadales bacterium
CTCATCTCCTACAACGCAGGGCCACATCGCTATCTGAGATGGCGCGATTTCCCGGAGCGGGAGGCGGATTCGGAGCTCTTCGTGGAGCGAATCCCCTTCCGCGAGACACGCATCTACACGAGGGAGGTGACCGCCAACGCACTCGTCTACACCCGTCTGTACGATCTCGACAAGGGACGTGTTGACGGGCTCGAACCGGGGCCGTAGCATACGCGCCGAAGGGTGCAGTGGTCCCCGCAGATTCCCACCGCAGAGCAGGAGGACCCGATCAGATGACAACAGGTAAGGTGAAGTGGTTCAATGACGCCAAGGGGTACGGCTTCATTGAGCTGCCCGAGGGCGGCGAGGATGTGTTCGTCCATTACAGCGCGATTCAAATGGACGGGTACAAGACGCTGGCCGAGGGTATGGACGTGGAGTTCGAATTGGAGCAGGGCGACAAGGGCCTCCATGCTTTGAACGTAACCCGCGCGTAGCAGCACGCGACGGGTGACGAACCTGCGCCCGTTTAGATGATGTAAGCGCCCCGGCTTGGGTTAGACCCACGCCGGGGTGCCGCCGTTTGAGAAGCCGCCGAAGTTCCGAAGGCCGCGCGGCCGGGGGACCGGCGTCCCTCCGGAGCCGGTCCCCCGAGCGCCTCTTCTCTCCACCCTCGCAGCGAGCCGCAGGTGAGCGAGCCGACCCGGTCAGCCGATCGCCCCACCCTCTTCCTGATCGACGGCTACGCCCTGATCTACCGCGCGTTTTATGCCATGATCAGCAGGCCGCTCACGACGTCCAGCGGCGAAAACACCTCGGCGCCGTACGGTCTCGCCCGTTTCCTGATGAGGCTTCTCGAGGACCACGAGCCGGACTATGTCGGCGTCGTGTTCGACGCCGGCGACTCCTTCCGCAAGGAGGTGCACCCGGAGTACAAGGCGACGAGAGAGAAGATGCCCGACGAGCTCGAGGCGTCGATCCCACGCTGCCGGAGTCTCGTCGAGGCGTTCCACATCCCCGTTCTCGAGGTTCCCGGATGGGAGGCGGATGATGTAATCGGCACGCTCGCCGCACAGGCCGGAGCAGAGAGCCTGCGCACGGTGATCGTGTCGGGAGACAAAGACTTCTATCAGCTGATCGGCGACGACACCCACCTGCTCAACCCGGGCCGCCGCGGACCGGCCGCCGTGGACGAGGACTGGGTGACGCCCGAGAACGCCGCCGACCGCCTCGGGGTTCCGCCCCGCCAGGTCACCGACTACCTGGCGCTTCTGGGAGACAGCTCGGACAACGTTCCCGGGGTTCCGGGCGTCGGGAAGAAGACGGCCACCGCGCTCCTGGCCCGGTTCGACTCGCTGGACGAGATCATCGAGCGGGTCGAGGAGGTGAGCCCGAAGCGGGCCAGGAACGCCCTCCTCGAGCACGCCGATCAGGCAAGGCTGTCGCGAGACCTGGTGACGATCCGGACGGATGTACCGATCGAGCTCGAGCTCGGCCCGCTGGCGCGGCAGCCGCCCGACCGGGAGCGCCTCCGTCAGCTCTTCCTCGCGCTGGAGTTCCACTCGCTGGTGCGCGACCTGGCCTCGGCCGACGCGGAAGCCGAGCCCGAATCCGATCACCGCGTGATCCGGGACCCCGGCGAGGTGAGCGAGGTGGTGGAAGCGGCGCGGAAGGCCGGCCGGATCTCGATCGCCGTCGTCGGATCGGCGGTCGATCCCATGCGGGCGGACCTCGTCGGTCTGGCCGTCGCCGTTCGCCCCGGTCGTGCCTGGTACCTTCCCTTTGGGCATGTTCCGCCGACGATCGCCAGGGACGAGAGCGGGAATCCCGTGCTGAGGTTCGACGACCCGGAGGAGCTCCCCGCGAACCTTCCTTCTCTCGGCACCTCCGACGACCCCGGCCTCGGAGCGCTCCGCGAGCTGCTGGCGGATCCGGATCTCCCCAAGATCGGCCACGACCTCAAGTACGCCCTCCACCTCCTGGAGCGAGCGGGATCACCGCCCGATGGGCTGGCCCTGGACACCTCGCTCGCTTCCTACTGCCTGGATCCGGGCAAGCGCCAACACGACCTGGACCTGCTTGTCATGGAACGATTCGGCCACACGCTGACCTCCGGAGGCCGGCGGGCGGGGGCGGAGCTCGCCGAGGCGCCGGTGGAGGAGCTCGGGCCGGCGGCGGCAGAGGAGGCGGACTACGCGCTTCGACTGGCGGACGTCCTGGAAGAAGACCTCCGCCTGCACGAGATGCTCGATCTCTGCGAGACGATCGAGATTCCCCTGGTTCCCGTTCTCGCGGCGATGGAGAGTGCGGGGATTCTCATCGACCCGCCCTTCTTCGAGAAGCTCTCCAGCAAGCTGCGTCGGGACATCGCCCTCATCCAGGAGGAGATCTTCAAGATCGCGGGCGAGGAGGTGAACCTCCGGTCGGTCCCGCAGCTGAGAGAGTTCCTGTTCGACCGGCTCGAGCTGCCGGTCCTGAAGCGCACGAAGACGGGTCCCTCCACCGACGAGAGCGTCCTCATGGCGCTGGCCGAGCAGGGTCACGAGATCCCCCGGCTGATCGTCGAGCATCGGGAGCTGGACAAGCTGGATGGCACCTACGTCTCCAAGCTGCCTAAACTGGTCGATTCCGAGACCGGGCGGATCCACACCAACTTCAGCCAGGTCGTCGCGACGACCGGTCGTCTCGCCTCCTACGATCCGAACCTCCAGAACATCCCGATCCGGAGCACGCTCGGTCGCGAGATCCGGAAGGGATTCGTGCCGGAGGACGGTTGGCTTTTCGTCGGTGCCGACTACTCGCAGATCGAGCTCCGCGTGATGGCCCATCTCTCGGCCGATCCCGCGTTCGTGCAAGCGTTCAAAGAGGATCGGGACATTCATCGCGAGACCGCGGCCCTGATCTTCGGGGTGAATTCCGCGGCGGTAACGCCGGAGATGAGAGGCCGGGCGAAGACGATCAACTTCGCCACCATCTATGGACAGGGACCGGTGGCGCTCGCCGCTCAGCTCGGAATAGGTCGCACGGAGGCGCGCGAGTTCATCGACGCCTACTTCGAGCGCTTCAGCGGTGTGCGTGACTACCTCGAGGAGATGAAGGAGCGCGCCCGCACGCAGGGCTACGTGGAGACGCTGAACGGCCGGCGGCGATACATTCCGGAGATCCGCGCGAAGAACCCCGGCATGCGGGGCTACGGGGAGCGCACCGCGACGAACTCGCCGATCCAGGGCACGGCGGCCGACCTCATCAAGATGGCGATGATCCGCCTCCACAAGCGCTTGATTACCAAGCACGAGGGTGCGGCGCGCATGCTCCTCCAGGTGCACGACGAGCTGCTCTTCGAGGTTCGCTCGGACCTCACGGGGGAGATCTCGCAGGTCGTGAGGGAGGAGATGGAGAGCGCGGCCGATCTGGACGTCCCTCTCAAGGTCGACATCGCCGTCGGTGACAGTTGGTACTCGTGTAAGGGGGAGTGAGCGTGAAGCGCACGATCGTCGTCGGCGGGGGCGTGATCGGCGTGTGCTGCGCCTATTTCCTCGCCAAGCGCGGATCGCCCGTGACCGTGCTGGAGAGGGACAACATCGGCAGCGGCGCGTCCTTCGGCAACGCCGGCACGATCTCGCCCGGCCACCCGCCCATGAACCGTCCGGTGGCCCTCAAGAAGGCCGTCCGGTGGCTCCTGGACCCGGTGAGCCCGCTCTACATCCCGGCGAGGTGGGATCCGGGCCTCGTGAAGTGGCTGAGGGATTTCCGCTCCAACTGCACGCAGGAGCGGCTGGAGGCGAACATGCGCGTCCTGGAGCCCCTCGGTCACGCCACCCGGCCGCTCTTCGACCGGCTGGTGGAGGAAGAGGAGCTCGACTGCGACTACAGGCCCGGCGGGTACTACGAGGTCTTCCGCACGGAGCACGGGCGGGAAGAAGTGGAGGCGGAAGCGGCGATGGCGCGGGCGGCGGGCTTTCGGACGGAGTTCCTTGCGCCGGAGGCGCTGCAGGAGCGCGAGCCGGCCCTGAAGAGCGGTCTCCTCGGCGGGGCCTTCTATCCGGAGGCGGCAACGTGCAATCCGCTCCGCTTCGTTCAGGAGCTGGCCGAGCGGATCCAGGGCTACGGCGGAGCGGTCGTCACGGGCTCCGAGGCCGTGGAGGTTTTGACACGGGACGGTCGGGTGACGGGCGTGCGGACGCGGGATGGGGAGATCTGGGAGAGCGACCGCGTGGTCCTGGCGACGGGTGCCTACAGCCTGGACCTGGCGACCAGGTTCGGGTGCCGGTTGCCGGTCCAGGCCGGCAAGGGCTACCATCGCGACCGCGATCCGGCGACCGGGGGCGCGCCACCGCTGAACGTCACCTGTATTCTGCGCGAATACTACGTGCTATGCACCCCGATGGACGGGTTTGTTCGTTTCGCCGGCACCATGGAGTTCTCCGGAGTCAACCACGAGATCCGTGAGGCTCGAATGGCTCAGCTCACGAAAGCGGCGGACAGCTTCCTCGAAGGCGTCGGAGATGTCGAATCCACTTCGGAATGGTGCGGCCTTCGGCCCTGCACGCCCGACGGCCTGCCGATCGTCGGGCCGCTGTCCGCTCCCGAGGGAGTCTACCTCGCGACAGGCCACGCGATGTTGGGGCTGACGCTCGGTCCGGTCACCGGCCAGCTCGTCGCCGAGTGGATCCTCGACGGCAGGCCGTCGATCAACGTCGACGCGATGCGAGTCGATAGGTTCTGATATGGCGGGGCGACTCCGGCATGCCGAGCGGGGTTCCGCGCTCACAGCATCGGCCATAAGTCCTTGTTGAAGGAGACCATCCACTCCCACGAGCCGTCGTCGAGGCCTCGGGCCACGTCCACGCGCAAGAAGTCGTTCACCACCCCGATGCCGGCGCCGAGCGAGGGCCGCAGCCCACCGCTGGCCGACGCCCCGAAGAGTTCGGCGGCTCCCGCAGATACAGAGGTGATGCCCACCGAGCCCGCGGTGGCGAAGGCCCGCACGTTCAACCACCGTCCGATGACCCGCCGGGAGCCCAGGAGCTTCACGAGGAAGGCCTGATCGCCGCCCCATGCGCGGAAGGTGTAGCCGGGTACGGTACGCCGCCCTCCGAGGAGCACCAGCCGCTGCGGGGGGAGCGTACCCGCGGAGAGAGCTCCCCCGATCTCCGCCTCCCAGCCCCAGGGTGAGCCCAGGCGCCGGCCGTCGAGCTCCACGCCGAACAGCCAGCGGGCATAGCCGTCGCCATCCAGGATTCCCCCCTCGGCGTCCAGGCGACCCGTGACCCGCGCTCCGAGAACGCCGGGCAGCTGGGGACGGAGCGAGGCCGTCGTGCTCCACATGTCGCCATCCCGGATCGGCCTGATCGGCCGCGCGTCATCGACGCCGGTGGAGAGGAGGGCGCTCTCCTGCCGCTCCCAACCGGCCGAGATGGAGCTCCTGCTACCGAGCCAAGGGAAGAAGAACGTCGCCCGCGCTCCGTCACGGAAGTAAGGGTCGGTGAAATCCTCGCCGTTGATTCCCAGCGAGGCGGTCGAGGTGACGCCGGAGGCGGCTTGGATCGGACCGACGTCGGTGAGCCGTTGCCGGTAGCCTTCGAGCCGGAGCTGGTTCGGTCCCAGGTCGAAGTCCAACTCGACCGTTAGCTCGGGCTGTTGATGGCCGAACGGGTAACCCACCCATGCACGTGCGCTCCCGGTGGGTAGGGAGTACGCGCCACCCGCACCGAGCAGGAACCCTTCCGCCCGCCGGCTGCGGATGAAGCTGGAGATGCCCGGCAGCCATACCCTGAAACGTCCGGTGGGGACGACGCGACGCCCGGCGATCTCCCTCGCCCTCGTGCGGATCCTCTCCATGTCGATGGCCGCCGTGTCGGCCCGCTCGACCGGCCCGTCGAGGAGGCCCGTGCTCCAATCGTCGAACGCCTTCAGACGCTCCGGCGAGGCGGCGGCGATCTTCTCGCCCGGCGGGATCTGCTCGACGCGCTCCACGTTGATCCGGTAGGGTCCAATCCGGTGCTCGGTCCGGATGACGGCGCTGATCGGAAAGCTGAGCCAAAGAGAGGATCTCCGGACCTCGACCACCTGCCGCACGGGCAGCCAGTACCGGCCATCCCAGAGCGCGTTCTCGATGTCCACATCCAGCCCTGTCAGCCGGGGATCCCGGTACGAAATCGGGGTGAAGGTGAAGGACATGCGGGCGATCGCCCAGGTGTCCCGGTCGATGTAGAGCGTCCCGATCAAACCGGGCCGATCGAAGCGAACCGGGCGCACGTCGACTTCGTAGACACGCGCGCGTCCCCCGGAGAAGCGGACCTCCGTGGAGTCGACGAGCCGGTAGTCGTATTGGCGCTCGGCGCCGCGCCAGATCGGGTGCCTCACGCCAGCCACTTCGTCTCCCTCTCCCACCCGGATGGAGTTGCCGAAGTTGTCGACCGTGATGGCGAGGTGGTCCACGTGATATCTGATCCGAGAGGGCAGCCTCTGGTCGAAGCGCCTGCCTACAATCGTCTGAGAGATGTTGTTGGGCGCCTCCCAGATGATGCGAAGTGCGATCTGGTCCGCCCGCACCAGACGCTCTTGCCCCTCGATATCCGTAAGCAGGTAGACATGTCCCTCCGAGTCGACCTCGAAGTTCCTGAGGGAGCTGTCTGCGAATGTGTGATGCCGGGTCCGCATGGCCGCCCGGACGATCTCCATCGAGCGGGCGTCGTTCCACTCCGGCGTGGCCTCGGTCACATCCTGCGCCGCCAGGACGGATGTGCCCCCGAGCAGCATGGACAGGGCCGCAAGCCGAGCGGATGCGGGAGCCATGAAACCCACGGTCGGGAAGGGCGGGGCGTCTCGGGTCTGCACGGACATGTGGAGGAGAATACTGCCCGGGGAGCGGCGCGTTCCGGTGCCGAGCGAGCGGGTGATCGGGCGCCGACTGCTAGAAGAGTTCCTCCTGGTCGTCTTCTTCCGGCGTGTCGGCGAGTCCCTTGAGTCGCCGGATCCAGTACTCGACGTCGAAGCTCTCCTCGCTCTTCAGCATACGCCTGAGGACGGGGTTGAACTCCTGTATCGCGTCGAGCAGATCCTCGGCCGCCGAGAGCGCCTCGGTCGCGCGGGCGACGTCGTCCGGCAGGGTCGCCATGTCCTGGAGGATCGTCTGCTCGGAGCGCGACGCGACGATGGGCTCCTCGCTCGTGGCGGCGTAGACCTCGGTACGGCGACCAGGGCCTCGGCCGTCCTCGATCGGGAGCAAGCCGACGATTTCGTCGGAACGCCAGAACTTCCCGTAGCCGAGATGGACCATGCGGCCCGGCTTGATCTCCACGGTACCTCCAGGATCGGGGCCGAAACAGGCCGTTGAGGGATCGGGTCGCAAAGTCAGGGGCTTCGCCGAAGGTGTCAAGCGGGCGGATTGCCGCCGCCGCATAAGCCGGGCATCTTCTCCGCTGCACGGGGAGGTAACCATGGGCAAGCCGTCGGGCCGAGTAGTTCGGGATCCGGTCTGGAACAACATCCGGCTGGATGCGGCCGCGGCGGCGGTCATCGACACGCCTCAGTTTCAGCGCCTGCGCAGGGTCAAGCAGCTCGGGTTCGCGCACCTCGTCTACCCGGGCGCCGTCCACACCCGGTTCAATCATGCGATCGGCGTCTACGGGCTGACGCGCCGGGCCCTCGCGAGCCTTGCCTGGAGCGGTTCCCTCGATGTGCTCTCCGAGACTGATCGCCAGCGCCTGCCTCTCATCCCGCTCGCCGCCTTGCTGCACGACATCGGTCATTACGCCTTTTCGCACGCGATGGAAGAAGTCGGTCCCGGCTCCATTCCCGGCCATCACGAGCAGATGGCCTCCCTGTTCCTCGACGCGGAGCCGATTCGAGGCCCTCTTCGGGGCGTGGATCCCGAGGGGCCCGAGATCATCGCCGAGCTGATCCAGGGTACGTCCCCACATCCGCTTCAGGGACTCATCGCAGGCTCTCTGGACCTGGACAAGGTCGATTACCTGCAGCGAGACAGCTTCTTCTGCGGCGTTCCGTACGGAACGGTGGATGTGGACCGGCTGCTGGAGGCGCTCACCTTGGCCAGGCAGGGGAGCGGGTCCGAGGTGGAGGTCGCGCTCTCGGAAAAAGGGCTGAGCGCGCTGGAATCGTTGCTCTTCTCCAAGTACCAGATGTTTCGGAACGTCTATTGGCATCACGCCGTCCGGGCCGCCTCGGTCGTCTTCAGGTCGGTGGTGGACCGGGCGGGTTCGGCTGGACTCGTCGAGCCTGAAGAGCTTCCCGGAAGAACCGATGAAGAGCTGCTGGGCCTGCTCGCGCGGCGAGCCGCCGATGCCCCCGGGGACGGCGGCGGCTCCGTGGTCGGCAAGCTTATCGACTGTCTGGAGAACCGTCGCCTGCCGAAGCGGGCGGTTGAGCTATTCGGCGATGCCGTGCCGGCGGGAATCGGCTCCTGGCTTCAGGAGAGATCGGATCTCGTCCGCGGGCTGGAGGATCGGCTGGCGAAGGAGTGGTCGGTGCCGCTGGGCAGCGTGTTCGTCGACTACCCGAGCTATCCGGACATGCTTCAGCTGGGGATTCTTCTGGTTCGCCGGACCGGTGACGTTCAAAGGCTCACCGAGAAGGGCGCCGAAGGCCTGATCGACCTACCGCGCCTGAGCCGGTCGCTTCATCACGCCGCGAGGGTCTTCCGGGTCTTCGTGCTCGGCGAGCGACTGGCGCCCGATCCGACACCGCTCTTGGAGCTTCTGGAGGCAGGCGCCGACGAGGTATCGACCAGGCTGCGGGGGGGTGCGGCGCTCTACCCGTCCTAGGTCGCCAGCGCGTCTATCACGATCACTGTCGTGTTGTCCAGCCCACCGGCGGCGTTTGCCCGGTCCACCAGTTGCCCGGCCGTCGCTTCCACGTCCGGCGCCGCGGCGAGGATGCGTTCGATCTCCGCATGCGGGAGCATCGCGCTCAGTCCGTCAGTTGCCAGCAGGATGCGGTCGCCGGCCTCGAGGGTGCCCTCGTAGAGATCCGTCGCGAACCCACCGGGAATTCCCAGCGCCCGAGTCAGCACGTTGGATCTCGGGTGGACGCGAGCTTGTTCATCAGTGAGTGTGCCGCGATCCACCTCCTGCTGGACGAGGGTATGATCTCGCGTGATCCGCTCGAGGCTCCCGCCACGGAGCCGGTAGGCCCGGCTGTCCCCCACGTGGCCGATCAGGAAGGAGGCGTCCAGGACGCACAGGGCTGTGATGGTCGTGCCCATGCCGTAGCAGGCGGGGTCATCCCGGGCGCGCGAGAGAATGCGACGGTTGGCTTCGGCGATCGCCGCTTCGAGCGTTTGGGCGAGCTCCGCCGCCGGCTGTGTGCCGACAGCTCCGGAGAGAGCTTCGCCGACTCTGCTCGCCGCGATCTGGGCGGCCACCTCGCCTGCCGCGTGCCCACCCATCCCATCGGCGACGACAAAAACGCTGGCCTCGTCGTCGGCGTAGAAGCTGTCCTCGTTTCCTCGACGCACGTGGCCGATATCTGTCGCAGCGGCGTGCCGAAGGCTAATTGGCATCGCGATGTTCCCGATGGTAGGCTTCTTCGAGACGGGCTCCAGCCGGGCGCCGCGCCGGCGGGTCCGCAACGGGTCCGCCGACGGGAAGAAGGAGAATAGAAGCCGTCCATGCACTCCGCCAGTTCGCCAACGCTCCCCGCTGGAACCTCACGACTTGCCGCCTCCGGACCGGCGATCGAGCTCGAACATCTGGACGCGTTGTGGCTCCAGGTGGCGGGGACCGTGTGCAATCTCCGGTGCGCCCACTGCTTCATCAGCTGCGCCCCCGAGAACGACACCCTGGACTTTCTCACCCTCGAGACAGTTCTCGGCTGGCTCGAGATCGCCCGTCGTCACGGTGTCAAGGAGTACTACGTCACCGGAGGCGAGCCCTTCATGCATGTGGATCTGCCCGGGATGCTTGAGGCGATGCTCCGGCGCGGGCCGGTGACCGTGCTCACCAACGGGACCCTGTTTACCGAACGGGTGCTTACCAGGCTGGCGGCGGCCGAGGCGGCCAGCGCCTACTCGCTCGAGCTCAGGGTGAGCATCGACGGTCCGACCCCGGAGACCAACGACCCGATCCGGGGAGAGGGGACGTTCGACCGTGCTATGGAGGGAATCCGGAAGCTGCTGGACCACGGCTTCCTGCCGATCCTGACGGCGGCCCGTGTATGGGATCCCGCCGACGAGGACATGGTACGCGATCGGTTCTTCACCGCCCTTCGCGGCGTCGGCTGCAAGAGACCCCGCCTGAAGATCCTGCCGTCGCTCCGGCTCGGCCGGGAAGCTCTCCGCACGGGGGGATACGACCGGCATCACTGCGTCACGGAGGAGATGCTCGAGTCCTACGACAGGGCGCAGCTCCTGTGCTCGAACAGTCGTGTCGTGACGAGCCGTGGGGTGCACGTATGTCCGATTCTGGTCGACCACCCGGATTCGCTCATGGGCCCGGCCCTGGAGGACTCGTTCCGACCCTTCGAGCTTCGTCACCGGGCCTGTTTCACCTGCTGGCAGTATGGTGCGATCTGCAGCAACTACGGGGATATCGGCCGGAATGCCACCTGAGCGCATCGCCGTGTTCGGCGGCATCTACAGCAACCATCTGGCCCTCGAGGCGGCTCTGGAGGATGCTCGGAAGCGCGGCGCCGAGGCTTTTTACTGTCTCGGAGACCTCGGAGGCTTTGGCCCCCACCCGGATCGTGTGTTTCATCTGCTGCGAGAATCCGGGGTGAAGGTGGTGCAGGGCAACTATGATCACGCGATCGGGCACGGTCTCGCCGACTGCCGGTGCGGGTACACAGATCCGCGGGACAACCACTTCGCCCGAATCTCCTACGAGTACACCCTGCGGACGACCAGCGATCGGTGGCGGGCGTGGATGCGCGAGCTCCCGCCCGAGCTGCGGATCTGCCTCGGAGGGAAGAGAGTGCTCATGTGCCACGGCAGTCCGCGTCGCACCAACGAGTTCCTCTGGGAATCGACGACCTCGGCCGACTTCCTCGACTGGCTGACGCGGGAGTATGAAGCGGACGTCATCCTGGCGACGCATACGGGGCTGCATTGGAGACGGGAGCTGAAGGGCGGGCGCGCATTCGCGAATGTCGGCGTGCTCGGCCGTCCTGCGAACGACGGGCGCACAGAGGTTTGGTACGGGCTTCTTTCTGCGAGCGGCGGGCGTCCCGGTTTGGATGTCGAGATCGTGTCGCTGGAGTACGACCATCAGAGGTTGGCGGGCGAAATGCAGGATGAGAACCTGCCGCGCGAATTCGTGGAGACCATCCTGACCGGTTGGTGGACGACGTGCCTGGAGGTTCTTCCGGCAAAGGAGAGACGTCGGGGCCGGCATTGATCCAACGAGGCGCGGCC
>JAUVMT010000238.1 GCA_030600085.1 Gemmatimonadales bacterium
CCCTCCTCGGCCAGCCGGTCCAGCTGGCGACGAATCGTGTGGAACTCCCCGTCCGTGGTGACCACGCGCGGTCGCTCTTGGAGCGGCAGCGCGGAGAGGAAGCGGAGGACGAGCTCGTGGGTGCTCTGAGCAAGGGCGATGCGATCGGGCTGGTCACCCAACAGGCGGGCGAAACCGAGCCGCAATCGGTCGGCCTTGGCGAACGCCCGGTCCCACTTCTCGTCCGCCAGCTCCGCCGCATCCAACCAGGCTCGCTTCTGCCCCTCGAATCCGCGGTCGGGCCATGCCTGGTGCGAGTGGCCCGTGAGCAGGAGTCGGTCGGCGACCCGAAAGCGGCTGTACTGGGCGGCCAGCGGGTTTAGGGTCCCGAAAAGCTCCTCCGCGCCCCGGAGCGTGAACGCCTGGCTGTTTGCCGTCACGAGGAGCACCCGAGGGTCTTCACGTAAATCTCGTTGTTCCCGTCGCGGTCGCTCGTGAAGGCGATACTCCGTCCGTCCGGCGACCAGCTGGGCTCGGTGACCCGGCCCCCATTATCGGTCAACTGGCGGACGCCGTAACCGCCGGCGTCCATCACGAAGAGCTGGGCTCGGCTACCCTCCACCCGTGTGGAGGCGAAGACGATGCGTGATCCATCCGGCGACCAGGTCGGGACGAAGTCGTTCGCGTCGTCCTCCGTCAGGCGAAGGGCCGATCCGCCCCTATCCGTGCCGCCCGCATCGACAATGTAAATCTCGTCGTTCCCGTCTCGCTGTGAGAAGAAGGCAAGCGCGCCCCCGTCCGGCGCCCACGCCGGAAACAGGTCAGCCGCGCGGTTCTTCGTGAGGCGACGCAGCTCCCCGCTAACTACCCCAACGGCGTACACGTCCATACTGCCTGCGCGATCCGAGGAGAAGCCGATCTCCCGGCCGTCCGGCGACCAATCGGCCGCCACGTCGTCGAAATCGCCGCTCGTCAAAGCCGTCAGCTTCGTCCCGTCGGCCCCTATGACCGAGAGGTGAGTGCGGCCTTGCAGTTCCGCGTCGAAAGCGATGCGGCTGCCGTCGGGCGACCACGCGGGTCTACGGTCGGCGGGACCCGGCGTTAGAGGTGCCGGATCGGAACCATCGGCTCCCATGACCCAGATCCGCCACGTCCCGTCACGGTCCGACGCGAACGCGAGCCTGGAGCCATCTGGGGACCAGGCCGGGTCTCGATCGCCCGCCTCATGGCGGGTGAGGTTCACTTCGCAGGTATCGTCAGGCATCCGGGCCGAGGAGACCGACACGGTTGGCAGATCGTGTGCGGGCAGCGCATGCATTCGTTGAGCGAGAGCCGCCGGAGCGGCGGGCACTGACCAGGCCGCGGCCATGAAAACTGGCACGGAGATCGCCAGCGAGGCCGTCCCTACAGCCGCGCGCGGATGCCCCAAAGGTCCGGAAAGGCGGGCTTGAACAAGGTCTTGCGAAGGTATTCGGCGCCAGCCGAGCCGCCGCTTCCCGGCTTCGTCCCGATCGTGCGCTCCACCATCTTCACGTGCCGGTAGCGCCACTCCTGAAGGCCCTCATCCAGGTCCACCAAGCGCTCGCATAGCTCGCTTAGAGCGGGATCACGCCGGTACACGTTGACCAGGACCTCCTGCAGCTCCGGGGACGGCTCGATCCGCTGCGTCACGTCCCGCTCGAGGAGCTCTCGCGGCACCGGGTATCCTTCGCGGGTGAGACAGAGCAGGAAGGCGTCCCAGAGCGTCGGCTCCTCGTAGCGCTGCCGCAGCCGCTTCAGAGCCGGCTCGTGCTCGGGGTAGCGGGAGATCGCCCATTGGCTCTTCGCGCCCAAAACGAACTCGAGCTCGCGGAACTGGTGCGACTGGAATCCGCTCGCCTCTTCGAGCCGCTCCCGGAAGGTGAGGAACTCGACGGGCGTCATCGTCTCCAGGATGTCGAGCTGCGCCACCAGCACCTTCAGGATCGTGAGGATCCGCTTCATCGTGTGGTGGGCCCGAGCCAGATCATCAGTCCGGATGAGCTTCACCGCGTAGTCCACCTCATGCAGCACTTCCTTGAACCAGAGCTCGTAGACCTGGTGGATGACGATGAAGAGCATCTCGTCGTGCTCGGGGCCGTCGGAGAGCGGCTGCTGCAGCGAGAGCAACTCGTCGATCTTCAGGTAGCTCGCGTAGGTGAGGTAGCTGCCGGGCGGGCCTTCCTGGGCCTGCGTTCCCGCGCCGTAGGGGCGCTCGGGCTCGCTTCCGGTGCCGTCTCCGGTTCCGCTGCCCTCTCCGCCGCCGGCGCCCTCTCCGCTTTCGCTGCCGCTCTCGGCGCCTCCCGAGGCGTTCGGCGTTCGCTCTTCGTCCGTCACTTGTCCTCTTCCTTGAGGCCGAGTCTAGGGGTGAAATCGTCCAGCGTGGAGTAGGGGCCCGGCCACGGCAGGTCGTATCCCAGCTCGTACGCCATGTGCCGGGTCCAGTACGGATCCCACAGGTGAGCCCGCGCCATGAGGCAGAGGTCGGCGCGACCCGCCGCCAGGATCGAATTCACGTCCATGTAGGAGGAGATGTTGCCGACCGCCATTGTCGCGATCCCCGCCTCGTGGCGGATCCGGTCGCTGAACGGCGTCTGGAACTGCCGGCCGTACTCGGGCCTGGCATCGGGAACCGTCTGCCCGGCCGAGACGTCCACGATATCGACGTCGTGCGCCTTCAGCATACGGGCGACCTCCACCGCGTCGTCGGCCTCCATCCCGCCGGGCGCCCAGTCGACGGCCGAGATCCGCACGGAGAGCGGCTTGTCGACCCACACCCGGCGCACGGCGTCCAGCACCTCCAACGGGTAGCGCATCCGATTATCGAGCGATCCTCCGTACTCATCGGCCCGCTCGTTCGTGAGGGGTGAGATGAAGCTCGCGAACAGATAGCCGTGGGCGAAGTGGATCTCGAGCCAATCGAAGCCGGCCTCCTCGCTCAACCCCGCAGCGCGGACGAAGTCGTCACGGACCGCGTCCATCTCCTCGCGGGCCATCTCGCGGGGGACCTGACTTTCGGGGAAGTAGCGGATCGGCGAGGCGGAGATGATCGGCCAGTTCCCCTCCTGGAGCGGCTCGTCCATCCCCTCCCAGGCCAGCCGCGTGGAGCCTTTCCGGCCGGCATGTCCGAGCTGGATCGCCACCTTCGCGGCCGAGTGCTCGTGGATGAAGTCGACGATCCGGGACCAAGCCGCCACGTGCTCCGCCTTGTACATGCCGGTGCACCCCGGCGAGATCCTCGCCTCCCGGCTCACGTCGGTCATCTCGGTGAAGACGAGGCCTGCGCCGCCCATGGCGCGGCCCCCGAGGTGGACGAGGTGCCAGTCGTTGGGCGTCCCATCCTCGGCCGAGTACTGGCACATCGGGGAGACGGTGACTCGGTTCGGGAGCAGCAGGTCGCGAACGCGGAACGGGTTGAACATCGGCGGCGGAGGGGGAGCGGAGGGAGCGGGCGGATCGGCCCCCACCTGCTCGGCGGCCTTCCCGGCGCACCACGCATCCACCTTCTCCAGGAAGACGGGATCGCGCATGCGGAGG
>JAUVMT010000252.1 GCA_030600085.1 Gemmatimonadales bacterium
GATCGTGTGAAGGCCGACGTCCTCGAGCAGGTAGCGGCAGATGGACTCGATCTGATCGGCCGGGCAGCCGTGGAAGGTGGAGAGCGTGACAGTATCGGAGATTTGCCGGGGCAGCTCGATCTCCGCGAACTCCGCCAGCTCTCCGCTCAGCTCTCCGCGCAGCAACTCGAAGCTCTCCGCCGGATCCTTCAGCGCCTCGATGAAGCCCGTCACCTTCTCGGTCCGAATACCCTCCAGGTCGTAGCCGACGCTGATGTCGAAGACCGTGTCGAACCCGTGGTCGGAGGGGAGCCGGCCGAAGGCGCGCGTCGTCTTGAGGATCTCGATCAGGTACGCGGCCTTGGCGTACTCCATGAGCGACTCCTCGACGAGGAGCTCCTGCGACCACTCGACGTTGTAGCCGATGTTCGGGACGTGAATGCATGGGCGCGGAATGCGGAGCCGGTCGTTGACCTGGACGGTCTTGATCTCGATGATCCGGCTTCCCGCCAGCCAGGACAGCACGATGTTCTGCGCGAGCTGCGTGTGCGGTCCGGCCGCCGGGCCCACCGGCGTCGACGCGCGGTGCCCGAAGTGAAGCGCCGAGAAGTCCAGCTCGTCGCTCGGAACCCACCACTTGCGAACGGGCAGATCGAAGATGGAGCCGGCCGTCTCGACCTCGCGCCGCATCCGGCGCACGAGGTCGGGGAAGGGGATCGGCTGGAGCTCCATCAGCCGGCTGTCCCCGCCTTTTTGCGTGACTTCGGGACGGACGGGGCGGCGGCCGGGGCATCGCTCATGGGCAGATCGAAGCGACGCTTCCCGTCGAAGGCGTGGAGGGCGCCGGCCACGGCCCCCGCCGTCGGCACCAGGCCGATCTCGCCCACACCTTTCGAGCCGTAGCCACCCACCTCATCGGGGACCTCTATGAGGATGACGTCGATCGGCGGCGTGTCCTTAGCCTTCAGAATGCCCAGGTCCCGGAGGAGCAACGAATCGGGCCGACCATCCGTACACGGAAGGTCTTCCGACAGAGCGTATCCCAGCCCCATGTGCACGGACCCTTCGATCTGGTTGGCGCAGAGGAGGGGATTGATCGCCCGGCCGACATCGTGGGCGGCGACCACACGCTCCAGCCGCCCCTCCTCATCCAGGATGACGACTTGGGTCGCGTAGCTGAAGGTCATGTGGGTCACCGGGTCCCCGGTCGCCTCGCCGGGCTTCGTGGTGAAGTCGCAGATGTACTCGCCGTGGTATTCCTTCCCGACGAACTCGTCCAGCGGAGCGCGCCCGAGGTCGTCGGCGAGCTCACGGGCGGCGATCTGTCCCGCGGCGGTCAGGAGGGCCGTGGCGCGGGAGGCGGTGGTCATCCCGCACAGCACCCGGGGATCGCTCGTCGTTCGCACCGTCATGAGCTCCGGATCGAGGCCGGTCTCCTCGCAGACGACCTGCCGAAGCACCGTATAAAGCCCTTGGCCCATCTCCGTGTATCCGGTCAGGATCTCGATCTGCTCCCCGTCCAGGACGCGAAGCAGAAGGCGCCCGCTGTCATCCATCCCGTGACCGATACCGGTGTTCTTGATTCCGCAGCCGATGCCCGCGTAGCGGGCGTTCTTGTACACATCCCGCACGGCGGTCAGCGTCGGGCGGATACCGCAGCTCTCGGTCATGAGCTGGCCGGTGGCGAACGGGTCTCCGGGTTCGAGAATGTTGCGCTCCCGGATGTCGTAGCCGTCCACTCCGACCTTCTCGGCCAGCAAATCCATGATCCCTTCGATCGCGAAGGAGGCCTGGTTGGCGCCGAAGCCGCGCATCGCGCCGCAGGGTGGATTGTTCGTGTAGAGGGTCTTCGCCTCGACATCGACGTTGGGCACCCGGTAGGGACCGCAGGAGTGACCGGCCGCGCGCTCCAGCACCTTCATCCCGACGGAGGCGTAGGCGCCCGTGTCACCGACGATTCGGGCGCGGACCGCGGTGAGCCGTCCCTCGGCGTCGGCACCCACTGCGTAGGCGAGCGAGATCGGATGCCGCTTCGGATGCATCCGGATCGACTGTTCTCGCGTGAGCACCGTCCGCACCGGCCGGCCCGTCAGACGGGCGGCCAGGGCCGTCTGGGCCTGGATGGAGAGATCCTCCTTGCCTCCAAAGGCGCCGCCGTTGGCGACGAGCTCCACCTCCAGCGTGGCGGGTGGGATGTCCAGCACCAAGGCGATCTGCGCCTGGTCGTCGTGCACGCCCTGACCCTGGGTGTAGAGCTTGAGGCTTCCTCCCTCCACAGGCTCGGCGAGACAGGCCTCCGGCTCCAGAAAAGCGTGCTCGATTCGCTGCGTGCCGAAGGTCTGTTCGATGACGTGCGCGGAGCCGGCCAGAGCGGCGTCCACGTCACCGCGGGAGAACGAGCATACCTCCAGCAGGTTGCCGTGCTCGTGGATCAGGGGAGCGTCACTCGCCATGGCGGCGGACGGATCCCTCACCGGCTCCAGCACCTCGTACTCGATCGCGGCCTCCAGCGCCTCCGCCGCTCGGCGCGCGCGAAACGGCGTGTCGGCCAGAACCAGCGCCAGGACATCACCGACGCAGCGCGTGATCTCACCCTCGGCCACGAACACGGGCCAGTCCGGCCGGATGAGACCTACATAGCGCTCCCCCGGGACGTCTTCCGCCGTGACCACCCGTTCCACGCCGGGCCGCGCCAGCACCGCGGCGGTGTCGATCCGGATCACGCGCGCTCGAGGATGCTGGCTGAGAGCCATCACGCCGTGGAGCATGCCGTCGCGGACCATGTCCGCGACGTAGGGCTTCTCGCCCAGGGTGTACTCCTTGCCTCGAAACCGGGCGCTGCTGCCGCCCACGCCCTCCTGTGCATGTGGGGAGGTGCGCGAGAGGCCGAACTCCTCCCCGAAGAAGAAGGGTCGTCTGGGCTTTCCATTCGCCAGCTCGCCCCCGTTCTGCCACGCTTCGCCGGCCGTACGGATGGCGTCGATGATCCGGTGGAAACCGGTGCACCGGCAGAGGTGGCCAGAGATCGCTCGGCTGACCGCGTCTCGGTCATCCGTGCCCTGGTGGTCGAGGAGGGAGCAGGTTCGGACCGCAAGTCCAGGGGTGCAGTACCCGCACTGGAGTCCGCCCTCTCGAACGAA
This sequence comes from Gemmatimonadales bacterium, assembly GCA_030600085.1. Classification (GTDB taxonomy): domain Bacteria; phylum Gemmatimonadota; class Gemmatimonadetes; order Palauibacterales; family Palauibacteraceae. The sequence continues at coordinate 3,120 of JAUVMT010000252.1, forward strand.
GGCCTCGGCCACCAGCCGGCGCTGCTCTTCGGGGATGCCCTCGAGCGTCGTGACGGGTTTCCCGTCCACCGACTCGGGCTTCCTGAGGCAGGAGAGAACCGCTCGGCCTTCGAGCAGGATGGCGCAACAGCCGCAGTAGCCCTGAGGCGCACAGCC
>JAUVMT010000251.1 GCA_030600085.1 Gemmatimonadales bacterium
CGGAGCCCCGCCTGCGATGTTCTCCGAGGGGATGGGGGTCGTGGTCGAGGGCTCCTATCGTGAGGACGGCGTCTTCCGCTCCCACAACGTGATGGTCAAGCACTCCAACGAGTATCGGCCGCCGGAGGAGGGCGAGCACCCGCGCGAGGTGTATCGCTCGCTGATCGACGGGGAAGCGGGAGGTTGAGCCGCTCCCGACGGAAGGCGACTAGAGAGGCCGGGCCACGGTGTTGAGCACGCTCGGCTACGCCTCCGTGATCGCGGCCCTGCTCGGGGCGGTGATCACCACGTTGACGGGCCTCATCGGAGGCTTCAAGAACCGGCCCGCCCTGATCGACGCGTCCCGCCGAGCCACCTACTTCACCTTTGTCGCCATGACGGCGGCGATCGTGACCATGGAGGCGGCGCTTCTCACCCACGACTTCAGCGTCGAATACGTGTCTCGGGTCGGGAGCCGCGAGACGCCGAGCTACTACACCGCGATCTCCCTCTGGAGCAGCCTGGACGGTTCCATCCTCTTCTGGGGCTGGATCCTCTCGGGCTACGCGGCCCTGGTGGCCTTCGTGCGGCGCCGGGAAACGGACGGCCTGACGCCGTTCGTCCTCGGCACCCTGGGCTTTGTCGGCATCTTCTTCTTCGGTCTGCTCGTCGGCCCCGCCAACCCGTTCGGGCTCATCATCCCGACGCCCGAGAACGGGCCGGGACCGAATCCGTTGCTGCAGAACCATCCGCTGATGGGGCTGCATCCACCGCTCCTCTACCTCGGCTTCGTCGGGCTCAGCGTCCCGTTCGCGTTCGCCATCGGAGCCCTGCTGAGCGGAAACCTCGAAGCGGCCTGGCTGCGGGAGGCGCGCCGCTGGATGATCGCCGCCTGGGCGTTTCTCTCGCTCGGCGTCATCGGCGGCGCCTGGTGGTCGTACGAGGTGCTCGGCTGGGGAGGCTATTGGGCATGGGATCCGGTCGAGAACGCCTCGTTCCTGCCGTGGCTGACCGCGACCGCGTTTCTCCACTCGGTGATGGTCCAGGAGCGGCGGGGGATGCTCAAGACCTGGAACCTCACCCTCATCATCGGGACTTTCATCCTGACGCTGTTCGGGACCTTCCTCACCCGCTCCGGCATTCTGGATTCCGTGCACGCGTTCACGGAAGGGGTGATCGGCCCCCTCTTTCTCGGCTTCATCGCGCTCATCACGCTGGGCTCCTTCTTGCTGATCGCCTGGCGGAGCGACCGCTTGCACGCCCCCGGCACGCTGGACGGCGCCGTGTCTCGCGAGAGCGCCTTCATCCTCAACAACCTGATCTTCGTCGCCCTCACCTTCACCGTCCTTCTCGGCACCGTGTTTCCGCTCATGGTGGAGTGGACCAGGAACGAGAGGATCAGCGTGGGCCCGCCGTACTTCGACATGGTCTTCACGCCGTTGGCCCTCCTTCTCCTGTTCCTCATGGGGGTCGGGCCCGCCTTGCCCTGGCGCCGGACCACGGCCGAGAAGCTGAAGCGTAGCTTCTGGCTTCCGACGGCGGTGGGCGTGGCGGTCGTCGCCGTGATCCTCCTCCTCGGGGTACGCCGGGTCTACCCGCTTGTCACGTTCGGCTTCGCCGGCTTCGTGCTCGCCACCATCGTGGAAGAATTCAGGAAGGGCGTGTCCGCGCGCCGACGGATATCCGGCCGGCCGGCGGCGCTCGCCTTCCTGGACCTGCTCACCCGTAACGGGAGGCGCTACGGCGGTTACGTCGTCCACACCGGCATCGTGGTGATCGCCGTCGGCCTCGCCATATCGGGCGCCTGGAAGTACGAGCGCCAGGTCACGCTGAGGCAGGGCGAGCAGCTCGAGATCGGAGAGTACCGGTTGCAGTTCGACGAGATCTTCACGCGAGAAGAGGCGCAGCGCTTCGTCGTCGGCGGCACCTTCCAGGCGTGGAAGGGGGACCGCTACCTGGGCGTGCAGCAGCCGCGCCTCAACTACTACCCGACCTCGCAGCAGCCGATCGCGACGCCCGCCGTGGAGACCTCTTTGTCGAAGGATTTCTACCTCACTCTCATGGCGTTCGACTCTGAGAACGGAGAGCACGCGACGGTTCGTGTGATCGTGAACCCCGCGGTGGCGTGGCTCTGGATCGGCGGGCTCATCGTCGGAATCGGCGCCCTGATCGCGATCTGGCCTCACGGGCGGCCGGCCTACCTGCCCGAGCTGGCGGCGGATTTGGCCGGATCGGCCCCGATGGCCGATTCGCCGGCGACCGCTGGCAGCGAGGCCGAGCGTGGGGAGGAGGCCGTGACCGTGGGCGGGGAGGAACACGGGTCGTGAAGCGCTTCGGCCGCTGGTTGATCCCGATCCTCCCGATCCCCGCGCTGGCCCTGCTCGCCTTCGGCCTGACTCGCGATGTGCAGGTTCTGCCCTCGGCGATCGTCGGCGAAGCGGCCCCGGAGTTCCACCTCGAGACGATGGCGGGGGATTCACTGACGCTCGCGGGGCTGGACGCACGGGTCGTCGTCCTGAACTTCTGGGCGTCCTGGTGCATTCCCTGCCGGCAGGAGCACCCCGCGCTGGTCCGTGCCACCGAGGTGTACGACGACTCGGAAGTCCGGGTCCTCGGCGTCCTCTACCAGGATACGCCTGAGGGCGCGGAGCGCTTCATGCAGCGCTTTGGCGGCGAGTGGGAGACCGTGCTCGACCCGGGAACTCGCACGGCGATCGACTTCGGCGTGTACGGCGTCCCGGAGACCTTCTTCATCGATGCCGACCGACGGATCGCATACAAGCACATCGGCCCGCTGAGCTGGGAGATCCTGCAAACGAAGGTCGATTCACTCCTCTCGGTGGGTGGCGCATGAGGCGACTCGCGCCGCTGATCTTCGGATTCCTCATACTCGCTCCCGGATCCGCCTTCGCGGGGACGCAGGAAGAGGGGATGTCGGCGGCCGAAGTCGACGAGCTGAGCGCGGAAGTGGCCGCGCAGCTCCGCTGTCCCGTTTGCCGAAACCAGTCGGTCCTCGAGTCCTCTTCGGGGCTGGCGCGAGAGATGCAGTCAGTCATACGCGACCGCCTCGCCAGCGGCGAGACGCCGGAGGAGGTGAGAGCGTACTTCGTGGGCCGGTACGGAAACTGGATCCTGCTGAAGCCCGAACCGAAAGGGATCAACCTCCTCGTGGACCTGCTGCCCGTCGCCGCGCTGCTCTTCGGCGGAGTGCTTCTCTACTACCGGATCAGGCGCTGGACCGGTGCCACAGCGCCGGGGCCGCAGGCAAGCCTCGCGGGGCTGGAAGTGCCGGACGCC
>JAUVMT010000069.1 GCA_030600085.1 Gemmatimonadales bacterium
CTGAACTGCCGGGAGTCGTCAGCGGTGTACACCCGGGTCGGTTCGATCTCGACGTCACCGAAGCCGGCCCTCTTCAGCCCGGCGGAGTACTCGCCCTCCTCGAGGGCGCCGGCGACGCAGCCGACCCACAGTTCGACGCTCCGGCGGATCGCCTCGGGGACCACGCCCCGCACGACGATGTCCGACACGGCGAAGAGCCCGCCCGGCCGAAGCACCCGAAACGCCTCCGCGAGCACTCGCGGTTTGTCCGCCGAGAGGTTGATCACACAGTTGGAGATGATCACGTCCACGGAATCGTCCGGCAGGGGGATCTCCTCGATCTCGCCCTTCAGGAACTCGACGTTCTCGACGCCGGCCTTCCGCTGATTCTCGCGCGCCAGCTCCAGCATCTCGTCCGTCATGTCGAGCCCGTAAGCTTTCCCCTCCGGGCCGACCCGCCGGGCCGAGAGCAGCACATCGATCCCGCCGCCCGACCCGAGGTCGAGGACGGTCTGTCCGGGCAGGAGCTCGGCCAGCGCCGTGGGGTTGCCGCAGCCCAGCGACGCGAGGACGGCCGCGTCCGGCAGCGCCGCCGTCTCGTCCACCGAGTAGAGGTTCGAGGTGATCGGGTTCTCGGTGAGGACATCTGAGCCGCAACAGCTCACCGTCTCGCCGCAGCACCCCGCCTCGTCGCCCCTGGCCACTTCTGTCGCCGCCTTGCCGTATCGCTCGCGCACGACCGTCTTGATATCCGTCTTGGTCTCTGTCCCATTCATCGTTTCTCGATTCCTCCGATTATTCGCCCGGGACCGTTCAGCAGCACTCCGCCTCGGCTCTCGCCGCCACCGCGCTCGCCTCACCCAACCGTGCGAGGCCGCCTTCCAGTTCCCCGAGCAGCTCATCGTTCAGAGAATAGTAGATCCACTTCCCTCTCCGGGAGGCGACCACCAGGCCGGCCTCACGGAGGGTCTTGAGATGGAAGGAGAGCAGCGGCTGCTTCGCTCCGACCTTCACGGCCAGATCACAGACGCATTGAGTTCCCCCGGAAAGCAGCTCCACGATCCTGAGCCGCTTCTCGTCGCCGAGGGCCCTGAAGGCTTGCGCCGACCTCTCGCTGGGCCGGGTCCTCTTCCTCTCCGCCATCGCGCTCATCGTCATGCTCCATCATATCAATAGTTATTGATTTGTCAACCCATCTCCCGGAGTTGCATGATTATGCGTCCACTATGTATGTTTATGCATGATCAGGGTCAGCATCATTGGAGCGTCCGGCTACGCCGGCGGAGAGCTTCTGCGGTGGCTGCAGACGCACCCCGCCGTGGAGATCGTGCATCTCATCGCGGACACGCGAGCAGGGGAGGCGGTGGATCGGGTGTGGCCGTCCATGCGAGGGTTGAACTCCTCCACCCTCTCGACCCTCTCGACGGTGGCTCCCGAGAGGATCGCATCCGACTCCGATCTCGTCTTTGCCGCCCTGCCGGCGGGAGCCGCGATGCGAATCATCCCCACCCTGCTGGCCGAGGGCGCGCGCGTTGTGGACCTCGGCCCGGACTTTCGCCTCAAGGATCCGGCCTCGTACCCGACATGGTATGGACTCGACCACGACAGGCCGGAGTTGTTGGCCGAGGCGGTCTACGGGTTACCCGAGCTGAAGTCGACGGCGATCCGGAGTGCGCGTCTCGTGGCGAATCCCGGCTGCTATCCCACGGTCGTGACCCTCGCGCTCTTCGTTCTACTCCGCGAAGGTCTCGTCGGTGACACGGTGATCGTCGATGCCAAGTCGGGCGTATCCGGGGCGGGACGAACGCCTTCGCAAGGCACCTCTTTTAGCGAGCTCGACGGGAACCTTCGCCCCTACGCCGTCGGCGAGCATCGGCACACCCCTGAGATCGAGCAGGCGCTGGCCGACGCCGGGACGAGATCGCAGGTGTTCTTCGTCCCTCACCTCGCTCCGATGACCCGGGGGATTCTGGCCTCGTGCTACTTCAGCCCCCAGCAGCCGGTCGACAGCGACAGAGCGATCGATCTCCTCCGGACGGCGTACGCCGATAGCCCGTTCATCCGGGTCCTGGACGAGCTGCCACAGACGAAGGCGACGCTCGCCTCCAATTTCTGCGACCTCACCGTCCGAGTGGACGAGCGCACCGGACAGGCTGTGGCGATCGGGGCGATCGACAACCTTGGAAAAGGAGCCGCGGGGCAGGCCGTTCAGAACATGAACGTGATGTTCGATCTCCCCGAGACGGAAGGCCTGTGGATGTCGCCGGTGTATCCGTGAATCTCACATCTACGACTGGCGGCGTGACCGCGCCGCTCGGCTTTCGGGCGGCGGGCATCCACTGCGGGGTCAAGCGCCGCCGTCCCGACCTGGCGGTCGTGGCATCGGACTTGGCCTGCGTGGCGGCCGGCGTCTTCACCTCGAACCGAGTGAAGGCCGCACCGGTCCGTTACAGCCAAGAGGTCATCGCCCACGGCCAGGCCCGGGCGATTGTGGCGAACAGCGGCAACGCCAACGCCTGCACGGGCCCGAAGGGGCAGCGTGATGCCGAAGAGATGGCGCGGCTCGTAGCGCGATCCATCCAGGTCGCGCCCGAGGAGGTCCTGGTCGCCTCCACCGGGATCATCGGAGAGCTGCTGCCGATGGATGCGCTTCGGCGGGGCATCCCCCTCGCCTGCGAGCACCTGGGGCAATCCGGCGAGGGCGCGGCAACGGCCATTCTGACGACCGACTCGGGACCCAAGACGGCAGCAGCGACGCTCGAGATAGATGGAGCGCCCGTGCGCATCGGGGGGATGGCCAAGGGAGCGGGGATGATCCACCCCAAACTGGCCACGACGCTCTGTTTTTTGACCACGGACGCCCGGCTTCCCGCGAGCGTCCTGGACTCGGCCCTCCGCACCGCGGTGGCCGGCTCTTTCAATCGCATCACAGTGGACGGGGACACGAGCACCAACGATTGCGTTCTGGCCCTCGCCAACGGAGCCGCCGGGAACGAACCGATCGTGGGCGGCGTCGCGCTGCGCAGGTTCGAGGAGGCGCTCGGCGACGTAACCCTCGACCTCGCGATGCAGGTCGTTCGCGACGGAGAGGGCGCGACCAAAGTGGCGGAGATCGAGGTGACAGGGGCATCGAGCCGAAGCGATGCCGATCTGGTGGCCTACCGCCTCGCGAACTCGTTGCTGGTGAAGACCGCCCTCCATGGTGCGGAGCCCAACTGGGGCCGGCTCATGGCCGCACTCGGCAGCGCCGGCGCCGAGATCGCGGAGGATCGGGTCCAGATCTTCGTCGGGCCGGCTCAGATCGTCCGCGACGGGCTCGGCGTGGAGGCATCGCTGAGCGCGGCCGCCGCCGAGCTTCGTGGCTCGGAGATCGAGCTGCGGATCGAGCTCGGGCTCGGAGAGGGATCCGCGAACGTCCTGACCTGCGATCTGTCGGAAGAATACATCCGGATCAACGGCTCCTACGCCGCCGAAGCGGGCATGGTCTCGTGAAAACGGCCAACACGGGAGCGCGCCGCTCGATCACCGACCTCGAGAGCACTGCCCGGAGCCCCGTCGGCCTCACGCTGGCGGAAGCCCTGCGCTACGCGACCCGCTGGCGCGGCAAGACGGTGGTCATCAAGCTCGGGGGAAGCGTCCTGGAGCAGGCGAGCGCGGCAACCCTGGAAGACGTCGTCCTCCTGCAGCGCGCCGGTCTGAAGCCGGTGCTCGTTCACGGGGGCGGGATCGAGATCAGCCGGATGCTGGACCGCCTCGGGCACACGCCTCGGTTCATCGACGGCCTCCGCGTGACGGACGCCGACACGATGGAGGTCGTGGAGATGGTTCTGACCGGCCGGGTGAACAAGCGGCTCGTGGCCGGGATCGAGGCCGCCGGAGGACGGGCAGCGGGACTCTCGGGCAAGGACGGAAGCCTGCTGATCGCCAGGCCTCATCCGTCAGCAGGCAGCCTCGGCCACGTCGGCGAGGTGGAGCGAGTCGCTCCCGAGGTGCTGGAGGCGATGGTCGAAGGCGGCTTCGTGCCCGTCGTCTGCTCGATCGGCATAGATCGGGCCGGGACCACCTACAACCTCAACGCCGACGACGCCGCTGCGGCGCTGGCCGTGACGCTCCACGCCGAGAAGCTCATCCTGCTGACGGACGTGGACGGGGTTCTACGCACGGAGGGCGGCGAGAGCCGGCTCGTATCGGAACTGGATCTGCCGGCCGCCCGCGCGCTGCTCGAGTCCGGGGAGATCGCGGGGGGCATGATCCCCAAGCTCAGGGCGTGCCTCGCCGCGGTCGAAGGCGGGGTGGAGAGCGCCCACATCGTCGGATCCCGGGACCCGGACGGCCTCCTCATCGAGCTTCTCACCGATCGCGGCATCGGCACGATGGTGCGGAGCCGCGCCCGCCGGCCGATTCGAACCACGGCCCGATACAACGGAAACCCGCCCCCAGGGATCGAGTCGGCGATCGCGGCCTCGGAGGAACACCTCTTCCGCAACTACGAGCGGGAGCCGGTCGCCTTCTCCCACGGACGCGGCACCCACCTCTGGGGTCTGGACGGAACGAAATACCTGGACTTCATCGGCGGCATCGCGGTCTCGTCGCTTGGACATGCTCATCCTTCCTTGAAGCGGGCCATCCGCGAGCAGGCGGAGCGCTACCTGCACGTCTCGAACCTTTACCACATCCCCGAGCAGGCCGAAGCCGCCAGGCTCTTGAAGGAGGTGAGCGGATTCGCCCGAGCCTTCTTCTGCAACAGCGGAACGGAGGCGATCGAGGCCGCGATCAAGCTGGCCAGGAAGTGGGGGAGCCTTCGAAGGGGCTCGGTGGCGCCGGAGATCATCGTGGCCGAGGGCAGCTTTCACGGCCGGACCCTGGGCGCCCTCGCAGCCACCGGCGTGCGACGGTACCGGGAGGACTTCGAGCCTCTGCCCCCCGGCTTCCGCTTCGTTCCGTTCAACGATCTCGAGGCGGTAGAGGCGGCGATCGGTCCCGACACCTGTGCCATCCTCGTCGAGCCAGTCCAGGGAGAGGGCGGCGTGATCCCGGCCGAGCGCGACTACCTGACCGGACTGCGCGAGCTGACGACCCAGGTCGGGGCGCTACTGATGCTGGACGAGGTGCAGACCGGCATCGGTCGCACGGGACGCTGGATGGCCTTCGAGCACTACCGGATCCGTCCGGATGTCGTCGCCGTGGCCAAGGGCCTCGGTGGAGGCATGCCGGTGGGTGCGTTGCTGGCCAGCGGCGAGGTCGCCGAGCTCTTCGGCCCGGGCGACCATGGCACGACCTTCGGCGGGAACGCGCTGGCCTGCGCCGCCGCCAGCGCGGTGCTGAGGACGATACGCGACGACGGCCTGCTCGAGCGGGCAAGCTCCATGGGCCGAAGGCTCGCGGCCGGTATCGAGAGGACCGCGGCCGAGCATCCCGTGGTTCAGGACGTTCGCGGCCTGGGCCTGCTGCTGGGGGTAGATCTGACGATCGAGGCATCGACGGTGTCGACGGCGTGCCGCGAGCGAGGCCTGCTGCTGAACGCCGTCAGGCCTGACACATTGAGGCTGGCACCTCCGCTCACCGTCTCCGCGTCCGAGGTGGACGCGGCCCTGCTCATCCTACAAGAGGTGCTGGCCGAGGCATCTTCGGGAGACCTACATGCGAACTGAGAAGCCGATTCAGCGGATCGCCCTCGCCTACTCGGGCGGACTCGACACATCGGTGATGATCCCGTGGTTGCGGGATAACTACGGGTGCGAGGTGCTCGCGGTGGTGGCCGACATCGGACAGGAGGAGGACTTCGAGGCGGTTAGAGAGAAGGCGCTTCGCACCGGCGCGGTCGCGTGCGAGGTCGTCGACCTCAAGGCCGAGTTCGCCTCCGGCTACCTCTTCCCCGCCCTGCGCGCCGGCGCGATCTACGAGGGCCGCTACCTGCTCGGAACGGCGCTCGCGAGGCCCCTGATCGCGAAAGCGCAGGTGGAGACGGCGCTGGCCCACGGCTGCGACGCGCTGGCCCACGGCTGCACCGGAAAGGGCAACGACCAGGTGCGGTTCGAGGTCACCTACCGGACGCTGGCGCCCCAGCTCCGGGTGGTCGCTCCGTGGCGAGAGTGGGATCTCCGCTCGCGGGAGGACGAGTTCGCCTACGCCGAGGCGAGAGGCATCTCGCTTCCCGTAACGCCGGAGAATCCGTACAGCATCGACCAGAACCTTTGGCACACCTCGACGGAAGGCGGTGTCCTGGAGGATCCCGCCATGGCGCCCCCCGATGACATCTACCGGATGACGACCGATCCGGCCGACGCTCCGGACGAGCCCCGCGTGGTCGAGATCTCCTTCGAGAGGGGCTTTCCCACCGCGCTAGACGGCGCCCGGCTGGAGCCCTGGCATCTGATCGAGACGCTCAACGAGATCGCCGGCTCCCATGGCGTCGGCCGCGTCGATCTGGTGGAGAGCCGCCTGGTCGGGATGAAGAGCCGGGGTGTGTATGAGACACCGGCCGGCACCGTGCTTCGGGCAGCGTTGCGGGACCTGGAGTCGCTGACGTTGGATCACGCGACCGCCGCGTACAAGGAAGGGCTCTCGACCCGGTACGGGGAGCTGGTCTACCAGGGCCACTGGTTCACGGCGCTGCGGGAGTCGCTCGACACCTTCCTCGACGCCTCTCACCAGACCGTCACCGGCACCGTCTCGGTCAAGCTCTTCAAGGGTACGTGCATGCCGGTAGCCCGGGTCTCGCCCTTCTCCCTCTATCAGGAGGATCTCGCGACGTTCGGCGAGGACGCCGTCTACGACCAAAAGGACGCGGCCGGCTTCATACGCCTGTGGGGCCTGTCGGCGGAGGTTCGCGCCCGGGTTCTGGCCGGGCCGGCCGGTCCAGCCGCGGCTCACGCGCCATCCGCGTCGCCGACGGCATCCGAATCGATGGCGCCCGAGTCGACGGCGCCTGGACGCGAAGCGGTGTTGAGCGGTTGACCCTCCCGGCTGCTAGCTCCTGATGCGACCTACGGATGCGACCTCCCTGTGGGGAGGACGGTTCGACTCGGAACTGGACCCGGTCATCCTCGGGTTTACGGGCTCGCTGTCGTTCGACGCGCGGCTGGTTCGCCATGACCTGATCGCGAGCCTCGCGCACGCACGAATGCTGCTCGAGACGGGGATCATGAGCCGCGCGCAGGCCGAGCCGATCCTCGACGGGCTGTCGGAGATGCTGAAGGAGATCGAGGATGGCACGCTCGTCGTCGAAGGGCCCGATGAGGATGTTCACACCTGGATCGAGCGCACGCTGCGCGCGCGCATCGGCCCTGCGGCGGGCAGGCTGCACACGGCGCGGAGCCGGAACGACCAGGTGAGCATTGCCCTGCGCCTCTGGGCGAGAGAGGCACTCGCCTCGTTGTGCGCATCGCTCTCCGTGCTCATGGAGACGTGGCTCGGGCAGGCGGCGGAGCACGTGGAGAGCTGGATGCCCGGCTACACCCACCTTCAGAGAGCCCAGCCGGTGAGCCTGGCGCACCACCTGCTCGCGCACTTCTGGGCGCTGGAAGCCGACGCGGGACGACTCCGGGCCGCGTACGACCGGGCGGGTGTTTCCCCCCTGGGCTCGGGCGCCCTCGCCGGCTCCCGGCACCCGATCGATCCGCACCGATCGGCGGCCCTCCTGGGGCTGGCGGAGGTCTGTCCGAACAGTCTGTTGGCGGTGGCCGACCGCGATTTCGTGGCGGAGGCGACATTCGCGTGCGCTCTCCTCATGGTGCACATGAGCCGCTGGGCCGAGGAGGTGATCCTCTGGACGTCGCTCGAGTTCGGCTTCGCCGCGCTCCCCGACACCATCGCGCAGGGGAGCAGCCTGATGCCGCAGAAGAGGAACCCCGAGGCAGCCGAGCTGATCAGGGGGAAGAGCGGGCGGGTGATCGGCGACCTGACCGGCCTGCTGACGACCCTCAAAGGGCTTCCGTTCGCCTACAACAGCGACCTGCAGGAGGACAAGGAACCGCTCTTCGACGCGCTTGACACTGCATCCGGCTCGGTGGGCGCTGCGACTCAGATCTCCCGCGGCCTCGTGTACGATACCGAGCGCATGAGGTCGGCCCTCGGCGCGGGCTATCTCACCGCGACGGACCTGGCCGATCTGTTGGTCGAACGAGGGACGCCGTTTCGCGAGGCGCACCGTGCGGCGGGGGCGGCCATCCGCGAGGCCGAGGCCCGTGGCTGCGAGCTCTGGGAGCTGGACCCCGAAGCCCTCGCCGGCACGGGGGTGGCGCTCGACACCGAGCTGCTGCGGGAGATCCGGCCCGAGGCAGCCGGCGCGGCCCGGCTCTCCCATGGCGGCCCGTCGCCGGAACGCGTCGGCGAGCAGCTTGAGGAGGCCGCGAAGGCCCTGGAGCGCTTGGGCCGCTGGGTCGAGGAGGTGCTCCCGCCGCCGATCTACCAGGCGCACGCCGAGGGCCGAAGTCTCGCCGAGGAGTTGGCGTGAGCCCTAGAACGCGGCGGGAGCGGGGGCTGGCGATCTTTCAGATCCTGGCCGAGCGCGAAGTCCACACCCAGGGCGAGCTGGTGGCCGAGCTAAACGCCCGCGGCTTCGTCGTCACGCAGGCCACGGTCTCACGCGACATCCGGCGCCTGGGGGTCCTGAAGCTGCCCTCGCCTGACGGCGCCCCCCGGTACGTGCCCCCCGACGAGACGCTCGTCTCGCAGAACGGCTCCGGCGGGGACGCGGGAAGAGCGCTAGAACACCTCGCGGCCGCCGTTCGCGAGTCCGTGCTTGAGGTGGACTCGGGAGAGGCGCTGTTGGCTGTCCGCACCCCACCGGGCCTGGCCAACGCCGTCGCGATCACGCTCGACCGGGCGCGGATCCCGGAGATCGTCGCCACCCTCGCGGGCGACGATACGATCTTCGTCTTGTCGAGGAGCGCGGCAGACCGCCGGAAGGTCCGGCGTCTGGTGGAGGGCTACCTCTAGCTCCGGACGTCAGCCCTCGGCGCCCTCTACGTTGACATGGCCGACTCGGACGACCTGGTCGACTCAGACGGCCACCGGGACGATGCGATCCAGATCCTCGGCGCCGTCGGAGTTCATCGCGTGCCACAGATCCCAATTCCGCTGACCGTTGAGCCAGAACTCCGGAGTCGTTCCCAGGAGTCGAGACAACCGGAGTGCCGTGTCCGGGGTGACGCCCCTCTTTCCGTTGACGATCTCGTTGATCCGTGGATAGGAAACGCCGATCCTCTCGGCGAGTTCCGTCTGCGTCATCCCCAACGGCTTGAGGAACTCCTCCAACAGCATCTCTCCCGGATGCGTCGGTGGACGGTTGTTCGGCAACATCTAGTACCTCCCCACGTCAGGCGTGGTAGTCGACGATCTGCACATCCCCCGGGCCCGCCGGCGTCCAGCGAAAGCACGCCCGGTACTGCTTGTTGATCCGAATGCTGTGCTCGCCTTTCCGATCCCCCTTCAGCGCCTCCAGCTTGTTTCCGGGCGGAACTCCCAGGTCCTGCAGCACGTGGGCCTGGTTCAACTGGTCGAGCTTCCTCCGGGCTACCCGCCACAGCGTGGCCGGACATACCTTCGACGCGGCCCTGGACTTCACTCCGTGGAAGACATCATTGGTGCCGCGGTCTCGAAAGGACTGAATCACACCCGAATATAACGGACAACGTTATACATAGCAATGCCGGTTGGGCCGGGACATGTGGGCTGGATCGGGTCTCTCTCCGTGGAGAACGTCGACAAGGCCGCCGAGTGGGTAGAGCAGAACGGCGGACGCGTGCTGCAGGCTCCGGTCGACTTGCCGA
>JAUVMT010000253.1 GCA_030600085.1 Gemmatimonadales bacterium
GCTTTTGCCCGGCCTCGAGTTGTCCTGAGCCGTTGCCTGGAGCTCGAGAAAGTCCGCTACAACGGCGAGAGGATCGCCTACAGCTTCGTGCTCGAGCTGGAGTCCTACGTCGACCTCGTACCCATCTGCCCGGAGTTGGAGATCGGTCTCGGCGTACCGCGGGATCCGATCCGCCTGGTCGAAGGGAAGCCGGGCGTCCGTCTCTTCCAGCCCGCCACCGGGCGGGACCTGACAGAGGAAATGACCGGTTTCACTGGCGGCTTCCTCGAAGCGCTTCACCCCGTCGACGGGTTCCTGCTCAAGAGCCGCTCGCCGTCGTGCGGGATCAGGGACGTGAAGAGGTACAGGCCGGATGGCGAGCTGAGCTCATCGGGCAAGGGGGCAGGCCTGTTCGGAGGGGCCGTGCTCGATCGGTTCGGGCATCTCGCAGTGGAGGACGAAGGAAGGCTGCGGGACTTTCGCATCCGGGAGCACTTCCTAACGAAGCTGTTCGCCCTGGCCGCCCTCCGGGAGGTCGAAGAGGCCGGCTCGAGGCGGGATTTGATCGACTTCCATGCACGCTACAAGTTCGTGCTCATGGCCTACAGTCAAGAAGGACTCCGAGGCCTCGGCCGGCTCGTGGAAGAGAGGAGCCGGAAGCCCTTTACCGAGCTGGTCGCCGAGTACCGGACGGAGTTCGGCGCAGTCTTGCGCCAGCCGCTCCGCTCTGCGTCCGTCATCAACGTCCTCGACCACGCGGCCGGATACTCCAAGAAGCATCTCGGTCGACGCGAAAAAGCGATGTTCTTCCCTGAAGCGTTGATGAGCCTCTCCGACTCAGGGAAGGGCCGGCAGCTGTGACGTCGGTCGTCCGCATCTGAAGGAGGGATTCGTGACTCGTTTCGCATTCATGAAGGCGTGTCTGCTTGGAGCCCTTGGCTTTGTAGCGACAGGACCGATGGCGGGACCCGCGGTCGGGCAGTCCGTGGACACCAAGCTGCTCGTCCGCGCCGTCTCCCGAGACGCGAAGATCATCGGTACGAACGTCGGCGGCGCCCAGATCACGATCCGCGACGTCGAGACGGGAACCATCCTGGCAAGCGGAACGCAGCTGGGAAGCACGGGAAGCACCGAGCTGATCATGACGAAGCCGCGGGAGCGTGGAGGCACGGTGTTCGACACCGAGGGCGCCGGAGGCTTCCTCGCCACCCTCAAGATCAATGAGCCCACTCTGGTCGAGGTGACCGCGGAGGGTCCGCTCGGGACGCCGCAGGCGGTGCAGCGGACCTCCACGACGCTCTGGATGGTGCCCGGGCGGGACGTGCTCGGAGAGGGCCTCGTGCTGGTGCTCAACGGGTTCACGATCCGACTCGAGTCGCCGATGCCGGAGGGGACGTTTCCGACAGGAGAGCCGATCGGGGTGCGCGTCCACGTGGAGATGCTGTGCGGCTGCCCGATCACGCCGGGGGGCATGTGGGATTCGGATCGTCTGGAGATCCTGGCTCGGCTCCTGGGCGGGGGCGAGATCGTCGCGGAGACGGCTCTGGGTTATGGGGGCGAACGGAGCAAGTTCGAAGGTGCTCTAATGGCGCCGAGCCCCGGCGAGTATCGCCTCGAGATCCTGGCGATCGACCCCGAGCGTGCCAACTTCGGCCGTGCCGAGCAGAGGCTCTACGTTACCGGCAGTTGACCCAGCCCGTGGGCGCCCGCTTCAGTCGGTCCAAACCTTCGTGTCCGGCCGGAAGACGACCCAGCTGAACCAGAAATGATTGCCGTGCGGCACGCTCCTCAGCCGCTCGCCCTCCAGTGGTCCGGTGAGCGCGCGTCCGGCGAAATCCCAGGTCGATCCGGTCTCGACGTCGCGAAGCGCGCCGTTCTTCCACTCGAGCGTGAGCGTGCGATCTGCGAGATGGCGGTCGAACACGGCCGTCTGCCCCACATCCCGCCCGGAGGCGACCTGCGGCCCGTCGAGGGCGCTGGAGGCTCCCGACTTCCACACGACCGCGAACGACATATCCTCGACCTCATCGTTCACCACCCTCACTTCGGACAGCGGCGAGAATCCGACCGACCAGCCGTCGCCGATGTCGAGAGCGACGACCCGCTCCATGGCCGGCATGCGCCGGTCCTCGTCGGCGCTGAACAGGCCCGGTATCGGCGAGCCACCCGGGTCGTCGTAGCCGACGTACGGGTTACGCCCGTAATCCCGTTGGTGTCCGGTATCGCGGGAGAGAACCAGAACATCAGGATAGAGCGAGCGGACCATCTCCCACGAGAAGGTATTCGCCGAGACGAACTCCAGCTCCGTATCCAGAAGCTCGCCCACGATCGCCACGCCGACCGCCTGCTGCCACCAGCTCTCGGTCTGCCGGTCGTACATGATGAGGTCCGAGTGACGGAGGCGGCCGGTCGTTCCGAAGTCGAGCATCCGGCCCGCCACGTTCCGGTCGAAAACCAGCGCCGTGTTGCACAGGGGGCAGAAGGTGACCGATACCGGCTGTCCGCCCACGTTGTCGTTCACGATCTCGTGCCAGATCAGGATCGCGAGAGGGTAGGCCTTGACCTCGCCGCCGTGCTCGACCACCAGAACGGGATCCGAGCTCTCCAGCCACCGGTCCGCCTCGACCGCGGACTCGAAGGCCGGGTGGTCGATCGCCGGAATGCCGTCCTTGGGCGGGCCGCCGGAGACGATCTCTTTCGGCGGCACGGAGATCTTCGAGAAGTCCGTCTTCCACGACTCCCCGCCACCGACCAGCGCCTCGACGACGTTGGCGTTCGCCTGTCGATCCTGAATTGCGCTCTCCTCCGAGCTCTGGACGGCGCTGTCCACCCGGCCGCACGCCGGGGCAACGAAGAGCCCGAGGGCGACGGCCACCGAAGCCAGCTCGCGTACCGCCCTCATCCTGGTTTCTCGCATCGTCATCGCAATGTCATCTATGGGTGCTCACCGGCGACTCCGCGCCGGATGTACCTTCTCTCTCGCCCGATCCGTGCCGGGCCACGGTTGCTGTACTAGGACGCACCGTGAAACACCCTGGTCACGAAGGCGGTTCCGGGTGCTCGGGGCGCCGGACGCTCGCGACGACGGCCTTGGCGACCGCACGAGGCCTCAATGAACGGAGGGAAGCCTGGTATGCCCAGGATCGCGTTGGTTCAGCACAAGGCCGAGTCCGATCGAAGGAAGAACCTGGATAGGGCCCTGGAGGCGATGGGGGTCGCTGCCGAGGCGGGCGCCGAGATCGTCTCGTTCGCCGAGCTCGCCATCGAC
>JAUVMT010000199.1 GCA_030600085.1 Gemmatimonadales bacterium
GAGCACCGCCGGACGCGGCGGGTTGGCCCACGTGGAACGAAACGCCGCATGCTGAAGGCCCACCGTTTCAAGACGCTGTTCGGCCTGGTTATTACGGTGGCGCTGCTGGCCTGGGTGCTGCGTGACGTCTCGGCTTCCGCCGTGCTGGCCGAGCTTCGAGACGCCGACGTCTGGCTCCTGGCGGCGATGGTAGTCGTTGCGACCGTGCCGTTCCTGTTGCGGGCGTTTCGCTGGCATGTCCTCCTCCTTCCGGGCTTCCCGGGCTCCAGTCTAACTTCCCGATTCTCCGCGGTCTGCATCGGCTTTATGGCGAACAACGTGCTTCCGGCACGGCTCGGTGAGTTCGCGCGAGCATACAGCTTCTCGCGGATCGAGCCGATCCCGATCTCCCAATCCCTCGCTTCGCTCGTCGTCGAGCGCGTGTTCGACGCGGTGATCCTGGGGGCGTTCTTCGTCTTCACGGTCTCGTACGGAGACTTCGCCACGGGCAACACTGCACTGCTCAAGGGTGTGGGCGTGACGGCCGGCGTAGTGTTCGGTCTTGCCCTGTTGGTCCTGTGGGCGATGGCCCGCTGGCCGAGGCGCACCCTGAACCTCGTGGAGCAACTGGCGGGACGTTATTTGTCGCCATCGCTCACCGAGCGTGCGATCGGGATTCTCGCTTCCTTCATCCGCGGTCTCGGCGCGCTTCACAACCCTTGGGTGTTCTCGAGGGCCCTCCTCTGGTCCGTGGCCGTGTGGCTTTGCATAGCGGCCTCCGTCTGGATCGGCCTGCTCGCCTTCGGCATTCGGGAGCCGGGCTTCGTCGGCGCCATGTTCGTCCAGTCGGTTATCGGCTTCGCGGTCGCCATCCCGTCCAGCCCCGGTTTCTTCGGTCCGTTCGAGGCGGGGGCCATGGTGGCGTTGGGAGCGTACGGCGTCGACAGCGTCCGCATCGTGAGCTTCGCGACGGGCTACCACATCCTGACCTTTATTCCGGTGACTGTTCTGGGCATCTGGTACCTCTATCGGCGCGGCATCCGGTGGTCGGAGGTGGAGCACAGCGAGGAACTCGTGGAGGAGGCCGTGGAGCATGATGAGCTCACTCAGCCCGCTGCCGCGCCGACCACGGCTACGCCGCCGGTTGACGCCTCGGTTGACGCCTCGGTAGAGCGGGGGACATCATCCGGCACGCTCTGAGCCTTCAGCGGCCTTCGACCGGCGCGCACGCCGAGCTCTGGCCCCTGGTCTAATGGCAAGACCCCGGCCTTTGGAGCCGGTAATCCAGGTTCGAATCCTGGGGGGCCAACTACCCGACCCCGAAGCCCGACATCCGACGATACCGTGAAGAAATCCGCATCGATTCTCGCGCTTTTCGTTCTGCTAGTGGGCTGTGACGGCAACGGCGGCGTCGAGCCGGGAGACCCGGATCCGCTGGAGCTCGTCTCCATGACAGCCGGCGCCGAACACAGCTGCGGCGTCGATCCCGACGACGTGGCCTACTGCTGGGGCAATGGCGAGAATGGGCGTTTGGGGACCGGGAACAACTTGAACAAGCTGCGGGCGGATCTCGTGCTCGGTCCCACCGAGTTCGCCCACTTGAGTGCGGGCGGGAAGCATACCTGCGGCGTTGCGACCGACGGCGGTGCTTACTGCTGGGGCGACGGGTCGAAGGGCCAGCTCGGCAGCGGCACCACCAACGACATCCTGCAGCCCTTTCCCGTGGATGGCGGGCTGGACTTCGTCCAGGTGAGCGCCGGCCTCGGGCACAGCTGCGGTGTCACCGGCGATGGGGCCGCCTACTGCTGGGGTGAGGGCGAGAAGGGTCAGCTGGGCATCGGGACCACGCAGGACCGGCTCACACCCACTCCGGTCGACGGAGGTCTCGAGTTCCTCCATGTCAGCGCGGGCGAAGAACATACCTGCGGAGTAACGGAGGACGGAACCGCCTTTTGTTGGGGCGAAGGGGAAAACGGGCAGCTGGGCAACGGGACCACCCTCGACCGGCTCACCCCCACCCCCGTCGACGCGGTCCTCACCTTTCGTCAGGTGAGCGTCGGCGTCGACCACAGCTGTGGGGTGACCGAGGAAGAGGACGCCTACTGCTGGGGTGAGGCCGGGAACGGCCAGTTGGGGAACGGAACCACGCTGGACCGATTGACCCCGACGCCGGTCAGCGGAGACCGGGACTACCTGCAGATAGCCGCCGGCGAGGCGCATACCTGCGCGATCACGGATGACGCCCGGGCGTTCTGCTGGGGCGAAGGGGAGGGCGGCCGCCTCGGTACCGGCAACGAAGAAGACCGCCTGACGCCCCAGGCCGTGGTTACCGGCCTCTCCTTCGTGCGGGTTACCGCGGGTATGGAGCATAGCTGCGCCAGGACCGGTGACGTCGCCGAGCCGGCGGAACCGGGAGACGACGGGGACCCGTTCTGCTGGGGCGTCGGCGTGGATGGTCGCCTCGGCAACGGCACGACCAACACCCAGCTCACCCCGCTCCGCGTCACCAGATGAGCGGATCCGGCGCCGAAGAGGCCGATTCGGGGACGGATGGTAGCGCTTCCACAAATCGCCTGATCGGGGAGAAGAGCCCCTACCTGCTCCAGCACGCCCACAACCCGGTGGACTGGTATCCGTGGGGGGATGAGGCGTTCGACGCGGCGGCGCGCGATGACAAGCCGATTTTCCTC
The DNA here is from genome assembly GCA_030600085.1 of Gemmatimonadales bacterium. Taxonomy (GTDB): domain Bacteria; phylum Gemmatimonadota; class Gemmatimonadetes; order Palauibacterales; family Palauibacteraceae. The sequence continues at coordinate 2,670 of JAUVMT010000199.1, forward strand.
TCGATCGGCTACTCCACCTGCCACTGGTGCCACGTCATGGCGCACGAGTCCTTCGAAGATCCCGACGTGGCCGCACTTCTCAACAACGGCTTCGTGCCCGTCAAGGTGGACCGAGAGGAGCGCCCCGACGTGGACACCGTCTACATGACCGTGGCCCAGATGATGACGGGACACGGCGGCTGGCCCCTGACGGTCGTCATGACGCCGAACAAGGATCCGTTCTTCGCGGGAACCTACTTCCCGAAAGAGTCGCGACACGGCAGGATCGGGATGCTCGACCTCCTACCGAGGCTCTCCGAGCTGTGGAGAGAGCGGAGGAGCGAGGCGCTGAACTCGGCCGGTCAGATCACCACGGCCCTCAGGCAGAGCGCGCACGGTGAATCGCCGGGTGCGGCGGATGAGCTCGGTCGCCCGGCGCTCGACGACGCCTTCCAGCAGCTGTCCCGCGCGTTCGACCCGCTGCAGGGCGGATTCGGGCGGGCGCCCAAGTTTCCAACGCCCCACAACCTCCGGTTTCTGCTCCGCTACTGGCGGCGGACCGGAGAGACGAAGGCGCTCGAGATGGTGGAGCGCACGCTAGGCGCCATGCGCCAGGGCGGGGTCTACGATCAGGTCGGGTTCGGATTCCACCGGTACTCGACGGATGCCCGCTGGATGCTGCCGCACTTCGAGAAGATGCTGTACGATCAGGCGCTACTCGTGATGGCGTACGTCGAGACCTTCCTCGCCACCGGGCAGCGCGGCTACGCCGAGGTGGCGGCGGAGGTGATCGAGTACGTCCTTCGGGATCTCAGAGATGCCGGAGGCGCCTTCCACTCGGCAGAGGACGCGGACAGCGAGGGCCGCGAGGGACAGTTCTACGTCTGGACGGACGAGGAGCTCGGCGAGGTGCTCGACGCCGAGGATGCGCGGTTCGTCCGGAGCGTCTTCAACTTCGACCGACGCGGGAACTTCGCCGAGGAGGCGACCGGGCAGCGCACCGGCGAGAACGTGCTGCACGCGGGCCGTTCCTGGAGCGACGCGGCGGGATCGCTCGGCATCTCAGAGGCGGAGATCAGGGAGCGCTGGAGCCGCGTCCGCGAACGGCTCCTCGCCGCGCGGGAGGGCCGGATCAGGCCTCAGAAGGACGACAAGGTCCTGACGGACTGGAACGGCCTGATGATCGCCGCGCTCGCGCAGGCAGCCGCCGCTCTGGAGAGACCGGAATACCTGAGTGCGGCGGTGGAAGCCTGGGAGTTCGTCCGATCCGAGATGATCGACCCGGAGGGGCGGCTGCTCCACCGGTATCGGGATGGAGAGGCGGCGATACCCGCCTTCGCCGACGACTACGCGTTCATCATCTGGGGCCTTGTCGAGCTTTACGAGGCTTCCCTGGACGCGGAGCATCTTCGCGAGGCCCTGCGCCTCAACGGCGAGCTGCTGGAGCGCTTCTGGGATGGCGAGCGCGGCGGCCTCTACCAGACGGCCGCAGGGTCGGCGGAGCTGCCGGTCCGAAGCCGGGAGACTTACGATGGTGCCGTTCCGTCGGCCAACTCGGTCGCGATGCTGAACCTGCTGCGGCTGGGTCGGCTCACGGCCGATGCGGAGCTGGAGAACCGGGCGCTGGCGATCGAGACCGCGTTCGCGGAGCGCGTGCGTCAGGTCCCTTCGGCGCACACGCAGCTCTTGGCCGCCGTCGACTTCCGGCTCGGCCCTTCCCGCGAGGTCGTGATCGTCGGAGAGCCTGGAGGATCCGACACGGAGGCCCTCCTGGACGTTCTGAGAGGCCAGTTCGAGCCTCGCACGGTCGTACTCTTCCGCCGGGCCGGCGAGGACGGGGGCGAGGTCACGCGACTGGCTCCGTTCACGGACGAGATGAGGGAGATCAGCGGCCGAGCGTCGGCGTACGTCTGCCGGGATTACGCGTGCGAGCGTCCCGTCACGGCACAGGCCGACCTGCAGGCGATGTTGGCGATCGAGCCCGCCGCGGAGGGGGAA